>CALXZQ010000021.1 GCA_944393275.1 uncultured Clostridia bacterium | reverse complement strand
GGGTCAGGACCTCCTTGTTTTACAGCTATTAAAAGTTCTCTTCCTAATTTAGTGAATATTTTTCCTCTTGCTGCATCCGCTTTTCCTTTTTTTGCTTGTATATTGTGCCATTTTGAATGTCCTGACATTTTCTCTCCTCCTTTAAATTTTTCTCTTTATTTTATCCTTTTAATGGGCTTAAACTAAACTCTTGATTCATATTTCTTTTGTCCATTAAGCAAAAATTCCAATTTATTTTATCACAATTTTTTGTATTTGTGTAGTATTTTTTAATAAATATTTTTTGTATACGACAATGTGAATTGTATATATTTTCGCCTATTTATATATTTTTTAATTTTATCTATATATTAATTGTAATTTATATTGTTGATAGTATAAAAGCAATAAAATTTACAATAAACGCAATAATCATACAGCAAGCATAAAATAATAGTGTCTTATCATTATTTTGTTTATATTTATAGAAATAAATAACTGCTGAGAATCCAAATAGTAAGGCTGTATAACCAGAACATTCTATATTTTTAATAAGAGAATATATAATAATAATTGTAATTATTATTAATACAAATATAGTTCCAATAGTAACACTTTTATAGTGATTAAACTCAGATAATTTTATAAGATTTTCCTCTGATTTTTCTTTTATCTTATCTTCTGGTATTTTTTCACCTGACAAAATATCATTTACACTAACGCCTAGTATTTCACTTAATGGCTTTAAAAGTGACATATCCATTAAGCAAATACCTCTTTCCCATTTACTAACTGCATTTTTACTTATATTTAATTTTTCAGCTAATTGTTCTTGAGTTAGTTTTTTATTTTTTCTACAATTTGAAATAAATTGGCCTATTTTCACCTTATCCATACTTACCACCTCTTTATTAACAATCTAGCATAAAAATTATATATATTCCATATACCATAGGTTTATTTTTGAAAAACACACCTACGGTTTACTTACAAATAAGAGTAATTAATAATTACTCTTAGCAAAATTATAAATATTATTTTTTCTAAATCTTTTTAGGCTTATTTTTTAAACCAATAACAATAATGTTCCGGCTACAATTAAAATTAATCCTATTATTGATTTCCTCTTTAATTTTTCTTTTAATATTACATAAGAAAAAGCAATCGTTATTAATATACTTAACTTATCTATTGGAACAACAATACTTGCTGGTCCATTTTGTAATGCCTTATAATAACATAACCAAGATAATCCTGTTGTTAATCCAGACAATAATAAAAATTTCCAACTTTTTTTATCTATATTTTTTACTTCTCCTTGCTTCTTTGTAACAAATACCACTATCCAAGCCATAATAAATACAACTACTGTTCTTATGGCTGTTCCTAAATTAGATTCAACATTTTCTATTCCTACTTTTCCTAAGATTGATGTCAAGCTTGCAAATATAGCTGAGCCAAATGCATATATTAACCATTTATTATCTTTTGCTTGTCTATCATCATCTTTTTTCTCTATCATTAAATAAGTACCAACACCGATTAAGATAATTGAAATTATTTTTAAACCTGTAATACTTTCTCCTAGAAAAATCATAGCCAGTATCATTGTTAAGATTGTACTTGACTTGTCTATTGGTGTTACTTTATTTACATTTCCTAATTGCAATGCTTTAAAATAGCATAGCCATGACATTCCAGTTGATAACCCTGATAATATTAAAAAGACTATTGTTTTACTGGATAAGTTTACTACTGTATTAAGTGATCCAACTATAAAAACCATTATCCAAGAAAAAATTAAAATTACTACTGTTCTTATAGCTGTTGCTAAATTAGAATCTACATTTTTAATTCCTATCTTTGCTAATATTGCAGTTATTCCTGCAAAGAAAGCTGAACCAAAAGCATATAAAATCCACATTTTATTATTTCTCCTTCTAAAATATTAATTTTATTTAATATTTTTCACATTTAATTTATTAGATATACATCCAACAAGCTATTTCAATACAATCCACTAATACTAAACTGTACCAAATCACTTTCTGGAGTACCTTTATCAAGTTTCCAATTTGATGCGGATAAATTTAAGATATCTATTATTGTACTGTTATTATGTCTTCTTTGTATTAAAATCTTTTTCATTAATAACTTTTCTAAGCCTTCTATTATTAATTCTGAATGCAGTTCAACGAATTTTATTAGGCTTCTTGTAAAAAAATAACATACAAAATAGGAAATTACTTTACACTATTTTAGTATAAAATAATTTCCCAGAAATAAAAAGGTATTTATCTTTATTTTTTATTTATTATTTTAAATTATCTTTGAAGAATTTTTCTATTTTATCAAAAGGAATAATATCTACTTTATCATACAAATCAGTATGAACGGCATTTGGTATAATCATTAATTCTTTGTTATCTTTATAATTGCTATTTTCTGTCATATTTTTAAAAGCGTCTTTGCTCATGTAACATGAGTGTGCTTTCTCTCCATGTATTACTAAAACACTGCTACGAATTTCATTTGTATATTTTAAAATAGGTATATTCATAAATGACATTGTTCCTGTTACATTCCAACCATCATTTGAATTTAATGATCTTTTGTGATACCCACGATTAGTTTTATAATAATCATAATAATCTTTTACAAAAAATGGAGCATCTTCTGGAAGCGGATCTACTACTCCTCCAGCTCTTTTATATGTGCCTGTTTTATAATCCTCTGTTCTTTGTGTATTATATAAAACACGAAGTTTATGCCTTTCTTCTTCATTGTTGTTTGCATCAAAATATCCATTTGCTCCCACTCTACTCATATCGTACATTGTAGATGCAACAGTTGCTTTTATTCTAGTATCTATTGCTGCTGTATTTAAAGCCATTCCTCCCCAGCCACAAATTCCAATTATACCAATTTTTTCTGAATCAACATTCTCTTGTATTGATAAGAAATCTACTGCTGCTTGAAAATCTTCTGTATTTATATCTGGAGATGCCATATATCGTGGTAGTCCTCCACTTTCTCCAGTATATGATGGATCAAATGCGATTGTCAAAAATCCTCTTTCTGCCATATTCTGTGCATATAATCCAGAAGCTTGTTCTTTTACTGCTCCAAATGGTCCACATACAGCAATCGCTGCAAGCTTTTCTTCATATTCTTTTGGTTCATATAAATCTGCTGCTAAAGTTATTCCATAACGATTATGGAATGTTACCTTTCTATGATTTACATTCTCACTTTTTGGGAATGTTTTATCCCATTCTTGAACTAAGTTTAATTTTTCCTCCATAATTTTACCTTCTTTCTATTTATTTTATATTTGTTTAATCACTCTTGCTGGGACTCCACCTACCACTGTATTTTCCTTTACATTTTTTGATACAACTGCACCTGCCGCAATTACTGCTCCATCTCCTATTGTAACACCAGGAAGTATTGTTGAATTTGACCCTATCCATACATTTTTACCTATAATAATTGGAGCAGAAGTAATATTGGCTCGATTATCGGGAATAAAATCATGGTTTAGAGTAGCTAGAACTACATTGTGTCCAATAAGAGTTCCATCACCAATTGTAATTCCTCCTTGATCTTGGAACTTACAACCACTATTAATAAATACATTTTTCCCAATCTTTAAATTTTTGCCACAATCTGTATAAAATGGTGGAAATAGAGCAAATGTTTTATCTATCTCTTTTCCTGTCAATTGGGACATAATAGCTCTTATTTCTTCAGGTGTATGGTAATTGCTATTTAATTCTGATGTTATCTTTAAGGCTTCTTGTGAAAGTTCTTGCATTTTTATATGTAATTCTGAGTTTGCTTTTACTTTTTTACCACTGTTCATTTCCTGTATAAATTCTTGTAATTCCATAAAACTCTCCTTATTCTATTGTTTTTTAAGAATTTTCTCTTATAATAACTTTTCCTTTTACTTCCATAATAGAATCTTCATTTATAATTTCTCCAACAGAATCTACTGTTATTGTTCCTAATTTTGGATTTTTGATTGATACTACATTTCCTTTTATATCTGCTTCAACTTCAGAATATTCAAAAGCTAAGTCTGTATCCTCCATTGTACAATTTATAAGTTTAAGATTTTTACAATAACATAATGGTTGTGTTCCTATTATTTTACAATTAATAAGTGTTAGATTCTCTGAAAACCATGCAAGATACTCTCCTTTAACAATAGAATCTTTTACTGTTACATTTTTACTATGCCAGAAAGCATCTTTTGTGTCTAATTTGCAGTTTTCAATTTCTAAATTCTCCATATATTGAAAAGAATATTTACCTTGAAATTTCACATTCCTCAATTTGACATTTTTACTATCTAAAAAGATATATTCTGAAACTATTTCGCAATCTTCTACATTTATATTATTACATTTCCAGCCAAATTCTGGTGAAACAATATTTGTATTTTTTATTTCTGTATTATTACATTCTCTTAATAATTTTATTCCTTGTAAATCGCAATCAGCAATTAGTCCATCATCAGAATACCATATTGGTGCTCTTGTTTTATCATCAAAAGTAGAATGTATTAATTCATATTTTTTTGCATGCCATAATGGATATCTTAATGAAAATTTACTATTAACAACTCTTATATTTCTTGTCTCTTTCAAAACAGATTCTCCATCTTTTGGTCCTGCAAAAATACATTGTTTTACTTCTGTGTCTTTCAAATTATATAAAGCTCTTTCTTCATCAAAAACTTCATTTTCTATAATACTTTCAAACCTCATTAAATACCTCCTAAATCTTACTTATTTTTAATTGTCCAACTCAAATGTTACAGTTACATTTCCTCTTCCTAATTCTGAAACAAATGCATCCACATCGTCTACTCTTCCTAAATCTGTGTAACTATATGAATTACTAAAATCTTCATAAAATACAACTAAACAGTTATTCCCATACAATTTAATATCCCCAGCATTTATTCTATTTGGTCTACTACTATTTGTTGTTAAATTTGTATCTAAATAATTGTATTTTTCATTTGAATGTAAATCACTCATATTAAGTGTCATTGGAAACATTTCTATTAATTGTTTTACAGTTTCATTATTATTTAAAGTCGCACTAAAAGTTTTATTCTTTACTATTAAATTTATTTTTATATCTTCGTTTTGATTATTCATATTATCACTCTCCTCATTTAGATTTTGTGTAGTATTAGCTGCATCTGTTTGTGTGCTTTCTTGACTATTTCCAGTTATATCTATTTGTTTCTGATTTTCACTACTTTGTAAATCTTTATTTGAATTTCCTTCTTGATTTAATATATTAATTATAACAAATATTCCTATTATTATGATAATTATTATAATCACAGCTAATGCTATATATTTTTTATTTTTCATAGCCTTTTACCTCTCCTTATTTTTACATTTATATTTTAGCAAAGCTTTTTCATAATGTCCAATACTTTGTTTGTATAATTTATCATGCTTGACAGGTATAATAAAGAAATGATAAACTATCTAATATTAAAAATATCTATATTTAGAATTAGGAGGTTCGTATATGGAAATTAGAGTCTTAAAATATTTTCTTGCTGTTGCAAGAGAAGAAAATATTTCAAATGCGGCCGAGGTATTACATCTTACACAACCTACACTTTCAAGGCAATTAAAAGATTTAGAAGATGAACTAGGGACAATTTTATTTATCAGGGGAAAAAGAAAAATTACATTAACAGAAGATGGAACACTCTTTAGAAAGAGGGCCGAAGAAATTATTAATTTAGTGGATAAAACCGAGTCTGAGTTTTCTAGTTTATCAAACAATGTTTCCGGAGAGATTTTTATTGGTGGTGGAGAAACACTTGGAATGAGCTTTATTGCAAACATACTAAATAAGTTACATGAAGACTATCCAAATATTAGATATAACATTTTTAGTGGAAATGGTGATGATGTTTGCGAAAAACTAGACAATGGTCTTTTAGATTTTGGACTTTTAATTGAACCTGCTAACATTTCCAAATATGGCTATTTAAAATTACCATATTATGATACATGGGGAGTATTGATGAAAAAAGAATGTGAACTTGCAAAACAAGATATAATCACTCCAAAGGATCTTATTAATAAGCCTCTTATCTGCTCTAGACAAAGTCTTGTTAAAACTGGTCTTTCTAATTGGATTGGAACAGATTATGAGAATCTAAATATTGTTGGAACTTATAATTTAATTTTTAATGCGGCTTTAATGGTAAAGGCAGGTTTAGGATATGCTTTATGTTTTGATAAATTGATTGATACAACTGCAAATAAAGATTTATGTTTTAGACCTATTTCAAATAGTGAGCATGCTAATCTAATTCTTGTTTGGAAAAAGTATCAAATTTTTTCTAAGCCTTCTGAAAAATTTCTTGAATATGTAAATAAAGATATTAGTGAATTAAATAAAAATACCTAAGATTTTATTTATTATAACTTTGCATCTTTATATACCATTCTTTATTATTTATATTTATAAGAAAAAAGATTAGTTATATTTCAAACTAATCTAATTTTCTTTTAACCATTTAATGTACTCATCTATATAATATTTCTGTTTCATGGCATGTGGTTGATTTTTAGCTTCTACAACTTTTATATCCGCTCCATTGACTTGTGCAGTATTGATATATTTTTTAGTTTCTTCCATTCCTGCTACAAGATCTTTCGTTCCATATGCTATAAATTGTTTAACATCTTTTGAATTAAAATTCTGAGATAAGTCTGTCATTTTTAACAATTCTTCTCGTTTTTGTTGATTTTTTACTGCCTCATCATCAAATATGCAAAATAACATTGGAATATTATCTCTATAACTTAATACTGGATATATCATTGCTACTGCATCAATATAATCATCAACTTCATCTATTTCATCTTTTATATAACCTTCTGGATAGAAATCTTTTCCTTGTATTATATTTATAAATGTTCCTATTTGGTTTCCGCCTGCACTAAATCCAATTAAACTAAGTTTTTCTATTCCATATTCTTTTGAATGATATTTAACATATCTAATTGCTCTTTGTAAATCTAGTTGTGGTATTGGATATTCGTATGGGTTAGAACGGTAATGCAATACAAATGCACTTATTCCATTTTCGTTTAGTGATTTTGCTATATCTAAACCTTCATTTTTTTCTCTATCAATAGATTTATATCCATAACCTCCACCTGGAACAATAATTACCGCTTTATTACTATTTTCTACTATAAATGGTATAATATATGGCTCATCTTCATATGTTTCTTTTTCATATCCGCCCTTAATTTCATATAAATACGTAAGTGTATCTATAGTTTGTTCTTCATCTTTATATTCATCATTAACAATAGCTAATGTATATTTTGCTATAGAAAGCAATAGATTATTTTCATTATAGTTTATATTCATATCTTCCAACTTACTTTTAGTACTATTTCCTGGAATTTCGTTTTCCCAAATAAAGATTTTTTCATATTCACTTGATATTGGAATACTATTAACTTGCATGTCAAAAGTTAGTTTAATTAATATACCAATAGTTATACTTAAGATTATCAATATAATCATTAATATTTTTGTTATTCTTTTCATTTTTTAATCCATTTCTATTTATATTTCTAAATTAAATAATAACATAAAATTACGCAGTTTACAATAAACTATATAATAATTAAATGTTTACTTTTAAATTTTAAAATAAACATAAATAATAAAGAAAGTAGATAAATAACTATCCACTTTCTTCATTTCTTTAATCCATAGTAACTACTTTATGTTGTTTTAGGCTCTCTTTTATGTCTATTACTCTTTGATTTTCTGAACCTCTCCACTTCAATTTCGGATTTCTTTTTTCATCTATATATACTCCGTCTACTAAAACATCTAAGTAATTTAGAACTTCTTTATCTTTTAAATCTTCATCAAATTTATAGCCTGACCATGCCCATAAGTTCTTGTTTGGGTATTTTTCTTTAAATGCCTTTGCAAGTGCTGTTGTTCCTTCTATATTTTGAGGATTCATTGGCTCTCCGCCTAATATAGATAAGCCTTCTACATGTTCATTTTCGCATAAATCTAATACTTTTTTAATTGTATCTTCTGAAAATTTTTGACCAGCATTAAAATCATGTGTTTCAGGATTAAAACAATTTTTACAATTAAAAGCACATCCTTGCATAAATATAGATACTCTCACTCCTGGCCCATTTGATATATCCATTTTTCTTATTTTATTGTATCTCATTTTCTTGCTCTCCACTATTTTTCATCTTTATTATCTATATGTAACACTCTTTCTTTGATTTCTTGCGTTCTTCCTTTATTCCAGAAATTACTTCCTATATATCCACAAGTTCTTCTAGCTACATTTAATGTATTATGGTCTCTATTACCACATTCAGGACAATACCACTCTAGATCATCGTCTAATAATATTTCTCCAGAGAATCCGCATTTTTGACAATAATCTGATTTTGTATTTAGTTCTGCATACATAATATTATCATATATAAATCTTATAATTTGTAGAACAACTTCTATATTATCCTGTAAATTTGGTGTTTCTACATATGAAATTGCTCCACCTGGACTTAATTTTTGGAATTCACTCTCTATTTTTAATTTTGTGAATGCATCAATTTCTTCAAATACAGGTACATGATAAGAATTTGTAATATAATTTCTATCTGTGATTCCTTTTACTATTCCAAATCTATCTTTTAAACATTTAGCAAATTTATATGTAGTAGATTCTATTGGTGTTCCATATACACTATAATCTATATTTTCAGCATCTTTCCATTCTTTACATTTGTCATTTAACTTTTGCATTACTTTGATTCCGAACTCTTTTCCAGGTCCATTGTCAGTATGAGAACAGCCTGTCATATATTTTACGCATTCATATAAACCTGCATATCCTAAAGATATAGTTGAATATCCATTATGTAATAATTCATGTATAGATTCACCTCTATCTAATCTTGCTAGTGCTCCATGTTGCCATAATACTGGTGCAACATCACTTGTAACATTACTTAATCTCTTATGTCTTATTTGTAAAGCTTTATGACATAATTCTAATCTTTCTTCAAGTATTTCCCAGAATTTATCCATATCTTTACCTGATGAAAGTGCTGCATCTGGTAAGTTTATAGTAACAACTCCTTGATTAAATCTTCCATAATATTTTCCTTTACCTTTAACATAGTTTTTGGCTTTTGCTATATTTCCTAAGCTATTTGTTCTATCTGGAGTAAGGAATGAACGACATCCCATGCAAGGATAACAATCTCCATCTCCATACTCATTTATCTTTAATTCTTTCATTACTTTTTCTGAAATATAGTCTGGAACTAATCTTTTAGCTGTACATTTAGCAGCAAGTTCAGTTAAGTACCAGTATTTACTATCCTCATGAATATTATCTTCTTCAAGAATATATAAAAGTTTTGGGAAAGCAGGTGTTATATATACTCCTTTTTCATTTTTAAATCCTAGAATTCTTTGTTTTAAGAATTCTTCTATAATCATTGACAATTCTTCTTTATATTCCTCTGTCTCTCCTAGGTACATATTAACTGATAAGAAAGGTGCTTGTCCATTTGTATTTGTCATAGAATTTACTTGATAATTAAATGTTTGTACTCCATCTTCAATCTCTTTTCTTGTATCTTGATCTGCATACTTCTTACAATCTTCATCACTAAAATTTCTGTCCTTGTACTTTTTATAATACTTTTCATAACTGTATCTTACAAATGGTGCTAAGTGTGAAAGTGAAACTGTCGCTCCCCCATAGCTTGATGATGTAACTGCAAGTATTATTTGTGTTGCTATTGTAGCTGCTGTAATAAATCTATGTGGTTTCTCAATCATTACACCATTTATGATGGTTCCATTTTGAAGCATATCCTCTAAGTTTATTAATTCACAATTGTGTAAAGCATTTTGTGCAAAATAATCTGCATCATGAAAATGTATAATTCCTTCATCATGTGCTTTTACTATATCTTCTGGAAGTAAAAACCTTCTAGTAATATCTGTACTTGTTATTCCAGCCAGATAATCCCTTTGTGTTGTAACTACTTCTGCATTTTTATTAGAGTTTTCATTATTCCAATATTCATTTTTTCCTTCTATTAATTCCTTAATTGTTTGATCTGTTGTATTAGCTTTTCTTACTAGCTCTCTTGTATATCTATATGTAATGTATTTTTTTGCTAATTTATATTTATCAAATTCCATTAACTTTTCTTCTATAATATCTTGAATATCTTCAACAAGAATTCTTTTTTTTCCTAGTTCTTCAATATACTTTATAATCTCTTCTATTTGTTCTTTAGAAGCTTTTTCTCTTCCCTTTACTTCATTATTTGCTTTTTCTATTGCGACTCTAATTTTTTCTGGCTCGTAGTCTACAATATGTCCATCTCTTTTAACAATTTTCATTTCTTTTGTTTTCCCCCCTCTTTTTATTTGACTTAATCTTATTAATAATTATTATAATATACAAGTTGCACTTGCACCTTTTTTGTTTTTTTGTTAAAATGATTTTGGGTGATGATTGTGAATAGTCCATTTGATGAATTAACAAAATCTCAAAAAAATAAATTATATGATTTATTGGAGGTTCATATTTATAAATATAATAAAAATCAAGAGATTTTTCCAACACTAAAAGATGAGAATATTATTGGTATTATTATCGATGGGTTTGCTCAAATTATAAATATTGAATATAATGGGAATGAAATATTATTAGAAGATTTAGTAAAAGATAGTGTATTTGGAACTAGCATATCTGCAACAGACAATGAAAATTATCAAATAATAGCCAAACAAAATACGGAGGTTTTGGTTATTGACTATAATAAATTGATTAATCCTAAAAATTTAAAGCATGCGTATTTTAACATTTTTCTTGCAAACTTATTTAATATCATTAATACAAAACTTAGAGAAAAAAATGAAAGAATTAGAATACTAGAAAAAAAACAGATTAGAGATAAATTGTTAGAATACTTTGAAATAGAATATAATAAAACTCGTTTAAGGAATATTCATTTACCTTTTACTTTTAAAGATTTATCTGATTATCTCGCTGTAAATCGTTCTGCTATGTTTAGAGAGTTAAAGCATTTAAAAGAAGAAGGATTTATCGAAATAAAGGATAGAACAGTCACTTTGTTATACAAATAGAAAAAAGGAATGAACTCTATGTAAATAATAGTTTTCATTCCTTTTTTATTGAAAATATAATATCTTCAACTTATTTATCCTATAATATATTTATTTTTTTCATAAACTTATATAATATTTTCCCAAAAAAGTTACTTAATAAATTATTATATTCTTCCTTACTTACTATTTTATTATCCTCATTGTAGCATAACATTTCGTATTCTATGCCAACTTCTGATACAGTATAATTTAAATCATAAAATCCATTTTTTATATAGAAATTTTTTCTTTTTACTCTTTCTTCATAATTTTCACTAGTCTCTAATATTTCTTCTATATTCAATATTATTCTATTTCCATTATACATTTCTTTTATATTGCTTAATATCTTACTACCGTATCCTTGTTTTCTTACTTCTTTACTTACTGCCAGATAAAAAATGCATACAATATCTTTATATTTAAAATTATATGATATTCCTACAAACTTTTTTTGATCATATATTCCAAAAAAGTCTACATTCTCTTTATTTAAGAATTTTATTAGGAAAAAAGGCATTCTTTCTATTTTGGGAAAGGATTTAATATATAAATCCTTTATTTCTTTTTTGTTTTTAATGTCTTTATACTTTATAAAATCTAAATTCATCCTATCATCTCTTTCTTATTTTTGTATTTTACTATACCATAATTTTTAAAATTTAATATTTAAAAAAATACATTTATATTAATGTTTACTTTCAAACGCATTATTCTCCTACATTAATATTTGTTGTTTTTTTTAGATTATACCAAAGTTAGATTAAACTTAAATATTAGAAGAATATATATCATTGAATTATTATAGCCTGTGAATATAATTTTTTCCAATTTGATATGAATTTTGATTTATTTTGTTTTACATTCTGACCTGCAGATGGATCATTTAAATATACATAAGTATCATCATATCCAATCAAAACAGCACAATGCTCCCCTATAAGTTCTTGGAACGTTCCGCTTCCATTAGTATAATTCCAAACTACTCCATTTTGTAAATTACCTGCATTTTTTACACACCAGACAATTACCGGGTTTCCTTTATCTATATTATTAAATAGTTCTTTTTCTGCACATCCTGATATATTTTTAACTCTGCTACCAGCATATATGCTCATAGCACTTACTATTGGCTTTGCAAAAACTCCATAATTTCCTGCAGACAATCTCCCTGTAGGATGTCCCACAAATTCTTCAAATGGATTAGCTCCATACCACTTTCCATCTTCATCTTGATACTTTACACTTCCACATTTTATATTATCAACTATATTTTTTACAGAAACATTATATCCTTTATATCTTAATACCATTGTAGCAGAAACAGCCTCACATCCTGTAGGATATCCTGATGAAAATTGATTTATATATGGTACATTTGATATATAATGTTTTGGTATGGTTGGATTATCTGTTGAATAATATCCAGATTTTATATTAGTGTATCCTACTACGCCCTTTGAATTTCTTACTTTCTTCCATCCATTTTTTGAATCTTGCAAAAATTCTATTTCCTCATTTTTATTTATTGTAGTAAGTACTTTATAGTCTGTGCTCGGACCAGTTCTTATATTATAATTTCCAAGAGCATACTTTTTTTCATTTGAGGGATTCGTTTTAGTTACTGTTATTGCACAAGTAGCTGTTTTGTCTCCGTTATCTGTAATTGCTCTAATTGTAGCAGTCCCTGTATTTATTGCTTTTATCATTCGATCATTTATTGTTACTACATTAGTATTAGAAGACTCCCAAGAAATATCTTTATATGTAGCTTCCTTAGGACTAACACTAGCATTTATAATATATGCTTGTCCCTTTCCTAGGGTTACTTTTGTATCATCTAGTATAAGCTTTTCTACTGGTATTTTAATAACTTTAATTTCAAAGCTTTTTATTATATTATCTTTATAATCTTTTATATTTATTATAGAGGTTCCTACTCCAATTGCGTTTATATTGCCATCACTATCAATTGTTATAACATCATTATTAGAAGATTCATATTTTAGGTTCTTATTTACTACATCTATCGGTAATACTTCTACTTCTAATTTATATGTATCTTTTACTCTTAATTCGTTTATAGGGTTATTTATTATAACATCCTCAATTTCTTTTAGTCTATCTATTCCAGTTTTTACGCTTTGAGTATCTGAATTTACAATTGGATTAATAGCCAGCATAACTTCATTTAACACATTATATTTTTTTACAAGAGTATATATAGCTATGATGATTAATAATAAGAATATGACCACAAGTAAAATATTCTTAACATTTAATTTCTTTTTATGTTTCTCCATATTTTATACCTCTATCTTTCTACACTTTATACTATTATACATTATTAAGAGACAAATTGCTTTAAATTTTTATTAACTTTTTACCTTTACATTAATTAGATATCTTTAGATATAATTTAGTTTCATTTTTTATATAAAAAAACAAGTAATTTAAAATTACTTGTTAATAATTTAGATTTAATCATTTAATAGTATTTCTTCAATATGTTTCCAATCATTTGCTCTAATTGCATTAAGTTCGTCTAATTCTTCTTTAGTAATCTTTATATTATTATAACTTGAAAATAAAATATTATATGAATCTTCACTAAAATTATAAGGTCTATCATCTATTCTTATATCGAATTTCATTATTTTTTTATTTTGTGAAAATATATAATTATTTGGACTTATAAATGGTAGTTTTTCTTTTAGAAATTCAAATTTATTCCTTAGATTATATGATGGGCTAATAATAAAGTCATCCCATACATAGGCTGTAACTATATAAATTTTATATTTTTTAGATAGTTTTTCTAATACTTCAAAGCAATT
>CALXZQ010000020.1 GCA_944393275.1 uncultured Clostridia bacterium | reverse complement strand
TCTAATATTAATTCTTTTTCTATTCTTAAATTTCCTTTTCCAGTTGCCATTTCAATATTAGGTTTATTCATTCCATGATAGTCACTTCCACCGCTCATATAATAGTTTCTTTCTTTACATAATTTCTTTAAATATTCAGTCTGCTCACTTGTAAATGTACTATGATAACATTCAATTCCATCTACATCATATTTTTCCAATATATCATCTATCATCTTTTCTTTATTTTCTGTCCACTTGTAAATAAATAAATGTGGGAAAAATGCTAATCCTCCACAGTTCCTTATAACTTCTATTACGTACTCTGTTGGTGGGTAATCTGCTGATTTGTCCAAATAAAATACCCAACTAGGATCTGCGCAATATTTCTTTGAAAATGTATCAAAGTCTTCCCATAAATCTGCAGGTAGCTTTTCTTCATTCTCAGGATGATTCTTTATCTCATGGTATATTGTTCCGCTTGCCCAGCCTTTTATTGGATCCCATATTATATCTTCTTTTTTGTTCATAACTAACCCTAATTTTAAGCAAGCATCATATAAATAATTAAAATATTTAATTTGTAGTTTATCCCTTGATTTATCAGCATAATATTCATCTGTCCATCTTTTCATCTTGTCTGTATCTATCTTATAGCCTAAAACTTCAATTAAATGTTTTCCATAACTACATTTAATTTCTATCCCTGGAATAATCTTTCCACTATAATATCTAGTTATATCTATATTTTTTAGTTCTTCATAGCCATTACAATTATCATGGTCTGTAATTGATATATATTCTAATTTTAATTTTTCAGCTTTTTTTAATATATCAACAACTGAATCTGTTCCATCAGAATTTATACTATGCATATGCAAATCTATCATCTTAATACACTCCTTTTATATCCCTATTTTTTAAATTTTATATTCTATATCTTCCATAAATGGAAACATTTCTTCTACTCTTTTATGTGTTATTACAATTTGTCTTGGTTGTGGATTTTTTTCATAGTCAGAAACCAAAATTTGTGTATAACAATTTTCTGATGTTTTAAATAAAAGATATCTATTTCTAACATAAGTATAATACATTTGATATCCATTATCTAATTCATTTTCAAATCTTTCAAATGTATACTCTCCTTCCATAACTTCTCCTTAAATTATTTAATCATTTCTTCAAATTCTTTTTCTGTTATTATTGTTATTCCTAGACTTTGTGCTTTAGATAATTTGCTTCCGGCTTCTTCTCCAGCTAAAACATAATCTGTTTTTTTGGATACAGAACTAGATGTTTTTCCTCCGAATTTTTCTATTATATCAGTTGCTTCAGCTCTTGAAAACTTCTCTAATGATCCAGTAAGTACAAATGTCTTACCATCAAATCTATTATCTAATCCATCTTCTTCTATTTTAGACATATTTACACCTGCTAGTTTTAATTTATTTAATAAATCTATCGTTTGTTCTTGATGTAAAGACTCATATATGCTTTTTGCAGTTATTTCTCCTATATCCTCTGTTTCCGCTAAATCCTCTATGTTAGCATTCATTATATTGTCAATATTTTTATATTTATTAGCTAAATTCTTTGCACCTTTGCTACCAATATGCCTTATTCCTAGAGCAGTTATTAATTTAAATAAATCATTTCGTTTACTTTTCTCTATTGCATCTATAAGGTTTTGAGCAAACCTTTTTCCATTTTTCTTAAGTGAAGCTACATCTTCTAATGTTAAAGAATATATATCTGCGATATTTTTTATTAATCCTCTTTCTAAAAGTTGTTGTATTATGGCTTCTCCTAACCCATCTATTTCCATTGCTTCTTTTGATGCAAAATGCATAATATTTCTTAAAAGTTTTGCAGGACATTCTATTCCTGTACAACGAATTACTGCTTCTCCTTCCTCTCTTATGGCTGGAGCTCCACATACAGGACATTTATTAGGCATATTAAATTCCTTTTCTTTCCCTGTCCTTTTTTCTTTTTTTACTCCAACTATTTCTGGTATAACATCTCCTGCTTTTTGTATTACAACAGTATCTCCTATTTTCAATCCTTTTTCTCTTATAAAGTCTTCATTATGAAGTGTTGTTTTTGAAATTTTAGAACCTGCAACAACTACTGGCTCCAAAATTGCCATAGGCGTTATTGCCCCGGGTTCTTCCTACTTGGCAAATTATATCCTTTAATACCGTTTCTTTTTGTTCTGGAGGATATTTGTATGCAATTGCCCATCTAGGAGTTTTAACTGTAGTCCCCAAGTCTTCTCTTAGACTTAAATCATCTACTTTTACAACTGCACCATCTATACCAAAAGTTAAATTTTCTCTATCTTGTCCAATTTTTTTAACTGCTTCTATTGCTTCTGTTATATCTTTACAGAGAATTCTTACAGGGTTTACATTAAATCCTAATTTTTCAAGATACATTAATTCCTCATAATGAGAATTAAAATCTTTTCCTTCTATTTGTTGAACATTAAAAATATATATATCCAATGGTCTTGAGGCTGTAACAGCACTATCTAATTGTCTTAATGAACCTGCTGCCGCATTTCTTGCATTTGCAAATAAAGTTCCATCTTCCAAACTTCTTGCTTCATTCATTTTATTGAAATCATCTTTACTTATAAATACTTCGCCTCTTACAATTATATTAATATTTTCTTTTAATTTCTTAGGAATAGTTTTTATTGTTTTTAGGTTTTCTGTAACATCTTCTCCTATTAATCCATTTCCCCTAGTTGCTCCTCTTACAAATTCTCCATTTACATATTCTAATGCAGCAGATAATCCATCAATTTTTGTTTCAACAACATACTCTACATTTTTTCCTACCTTAGTTGCTACTTTCTTTACCCTATTATCAAATTCTACTAATTCTTCATAACTGAAGACATCTTGGAGACTTTGAAGAGGTACTTTATGTACCACTTCTTTAAATCCTTTTTTAAAACTTGCACCTACTTTTTGTGTTGGCGATTCTTTTACTATTAATTCTGGATAGTCTTTTTCTATATTTTTTAGTTCCAACATAAGCATATCATATTCAAAGTCACTTATTACTTGTTCATCATCAAAATATTTTTGTGTGTAATATGCAAGTAATGGTCTTAATTCTTCCGCTCTTTTTTTTGCTTGTTCAAAATCCATAAATAGATACCTTCCCTTTAAATACTTTCTTTGAATAAATCTTTTCCATTTTTTATGTAATCATAGCCAGATAATATTGCTGCTATTACTGATATAGTCATAAGTATGGTTGAAACTAAATTAACCCAGAATGATAATCCTGTCAAATTTCCTGAGAAACATTCCCAATATGCATTAGTATCCACTAACGCAATTATTAAAGCTAGCATCTGTGTAAGTGTTTTTAATTTTCCCCATATTGATGCTGCTATAACTTTTCCACCTGCTTCTACTGCTATTAGTCTATATCCAGATACTATGAATTCTCTAAATAATACTACTATTGGAATCCATGCATATAATCTTCCATCCTGAACCAACATAATCATAGCAGCTAAAACAACTATTTTGTCTGCAATTGGATCTAAAAATTTTCCAAACGTTGTTATCTGGTTTCTAGATCTTGCTATATATCCATCTAATTTATCAGTAATTGCTGCTAGTATAAAAATAAAATCCACTATAATCCAGGCAATCGGTATTCCCCACACCTCTCCTTGTATTCCGCATAATGGTACAACTACCATTAATGGAACTAAAATTATCCTTAAAATTGTAAGTTTATTTGCTAAATTCATAGTACAATTCCTCCTATTTTTTTACTAATACATTATATACAATATATTATAAAAAATAAAGGAATTCTATCTATTTTTTTCAACTATTTCTACTATATCCGTTACATATTCTCCAATTATCGGAATATTTAATTTTACAATTTTTTGTAATAAAATAACAATAATCGATGTAACTATTGTTACACCTATTCCTATGCCTATTCCTTTGAATATTCCTGCTATTAAATTTCTTTTCAGTAGTTCAAATCTATTTCCTACTATTTCTGAAATATCTATTAAATTATTTCTCAATAATGAATCATTATAATTATCTATATGTTTATTTATTTTATCTCTCATAAAAAAATCACATCCATATTTATGATGTGATTTTTTTTCATTTATATACTAGTATTTTCCATAATATTTTCTGTCACATTATTTTCTACAGTATTTAAAATTTCCTCTGTTTCTCCATTTTCATCAGTATCTTCTTGTTCCTGCATTAAAACTTCCAGTTTATTAATTAGACTTTGAAGAGTTGCCATATCTTTACCAATTTGTTCCCAATCATTACTTCTATTTGACTTTTCTAGATTTTGATTTGCTATAACTATTGCATCTATTAAACCATCTAAATCTTCTGTATTGGATATTACAATATCTATTGCATTTTGTGACGTTAAATTTGTAAGTGCTTCTTTATATGTATCTCCTATTGCTACCTTATTTCCTGAGGCTACTATAACTTTTTTTAATATAGGAATATCTGATTCATCGTTTAATGCTACTTGATATATTGGTTCTATATATAATAAAGAATTATTTATTGGAACTAATATTATATTCCTAATTAGTTTTGTTCCTGTTACATTTAATGATTGTATTTCTTTTGAAATTTCTTCATCTTGTTCTATTTGAGTATCTAATTGCATTGGACCTAATATATTGCTATCTGCCGAATATTTATATAGTGTAAGTTTGCTATTTCCATTTGAATCACATATACCTACTAAATATGCAATTAGACTCTGTTTTTCATACATTGTATATGGTAGAACTAATCCTAATTCTGCAGATGAATTATCTATAGTTTTTACCATTGTATAAAATGGTTCTATTTCTGTTCCTGTTGTTTTTAATGTTTTACTAGCTGTGTGTGTAGCTCTATTCCATACATCACTACTTCTATATAATACATCTGTTTTTACATTATGATATCTCTCTAATACAATTGATTGTATATTAAATAAAAATTCAGGATATACAAAATGTTGTGCTATATCTTGTGGTATTGGTTCATCTTTATCTTGGAATAAAGATGGATATATTGAATTATATGCCATTATTATTGGATCCGTTCTATCTGTTATATAGAATTTGACTGTTCCGTCATAACTATCTACAATTACCTTAACTGAGTTTCTTATATAATTTATTTTTTGTCTTGTACCTTCTACATCAATATAAGATTCTTGAGAGTATGGATATTTACTAGATACTGTATATCCATCTATTACCCAAACCAACCTTCCTTCATCAGTTATTACTTGATAAGGATTTTGGTCATATATTAAATAAGGCATTATTTTCTTCACTCTTTGCAAAATATTTCTATTTATCAATATTTTACTTTCACTTGTTACATCACTAGATAATGCAAGTTTTATATTTTTCTGTTTAATTCCTAATATTAACCTATCAAAAAATGATACTTTTAATCCTGCTGTTCCATCATACACATTTGTTGCATTTTCTGTCTCTGATTTAGGATAATCAAATTCTTCCTTATTCTTTGAGTTTACTACAACAGGTTCTTTTGTTTCCATTCCAAAATAGATTCTAGGTTGTTCTATATTTATTTTATTATCACTACCATCAAATGACTTTTGAATATATTGCACACTTCCAGTTTTATCTATATCTGTTGCAGATGTTATAACTGCTCCATATCCGTGTGTCTGTTCATATGTTTTATTATTATATGTTGTACTAGCACTATTTGAAATTTCCCTTGGAGATATATATACAAGTTCTTCTTCTCCATCTACCATATATTTACCTATTTGTGTATCTACATATGTGTAATATTTTGAACTTGTTTGCTTATCTTTTAATGTAGATAGTGTAACATCTTTATTTAGTATTGCAACATTATCTATTGTATCTCTGTTTTCTTCTACTTGTTGCTCTGTAATTGTTCCCTCATCTGAAACCTCTATCTCATCTATATTGATTCCATAAGCTCTTTTTGTATTCTCTATATTACTTGCTATATTTTCTTTTTCTTTGTCTAATTCATTAGGATTTACAAATACTGCTTGGAATACTAACATTACTACTAATAATGTTAGTAAGTATTCAGGTACAATCGCTAATGATAATATAATCTTCTTAGTTGCTTTTTCTTGTAGATACTTCATTGCTCTAAATACTGCTATTACTATCACTACTGCTAATATATTATATCCCCAATATTTAATTGTTGTATCTGTTAATCCCGCACCATATATTACTGTAGAATCATCATCATCTAATGTAATCATTCTATCAAATACTACGTTTTGTGAGTTAACTACAATAAGTACAGCAACTAATATTGATAATATTTTTATGTTTGTAATCATTTTTTTCATTAATCTACTTTTCTTTAATGTTTGTCTATCTATACCATCAAAAAATACATTAAATGCAATAATGTAATGGGCTACTGAATATATTGTTGTTCCAATAACTATTGCTATTAAATAGAAAATAATTAACTCTATAAATGGTTTTTGAAACATAAAATAACTTATATCCCACCCAAACATAGGGTCATTTATTCCAAATTTTGTATTTGCTAGTACAAGCAATGCTTTATTTTTTAATAATTCTGCTGTAATACAACTTACTAAAATAGAAATTACAAATGCAAGTGACTTATTAGGTAATTTGGGCATATCTTTTTTTTCTTGATCAAAGAATGGTTTTAATCCTTTTTTTATTCCATTATTAGTTGTATATAAAATTATAAATAAAATAACAAAATTTATAGCTATTGCTATGCCATTATATTTTAAATTTTGCCAAAAAATATCTGTATAGCTTTCACTAATTTCTAAAATTTCTAAAAACTCACCTCTGAAATTAGCATAGGCAATTATTAATACTAAAACAATAAAAGATATAACTAATTTCATTCTTCGTTTTCCTGTTTTATTTTTTACTTGCTTTACTTCTTGTTGTCTAGTTTCTTCATTTTTAGGTTCCTCCATCTCTCTCCTCCTAAATTATTGCTTTTACATATTCTTCCGGTTTAAATTCTTCCATATCATCTATTTGCTCTCCAACACCTATAAATTTAATAGGTATTTTATTTTCTTCCACAATTCCAATAACCGCTCCACCTTTTGCTGTTCCATCTAATTTTGTTAATATAATTCCTGTTATATCTACAGTCTCTTTAAAAGCTTTTACTTGAGAGATAGCATTTTGTCCTGTTGTCCCATCTATTACTAATAATGTTTCTTTTGAACATCCTGCTAGTTCTCTATCAATTATCCTATTTATTTTGGCTAATTCATCCATTAAATACTTTTTGTTATGTAATCTTCCTGCAGTATCACAAATTAGCACATCAGCATTTTGTTCTTTCGATTTTTTTATCGCATCAAATACTACTGATGCTGGGTCTGATCCCTCTTGCCTTTTTACTACTTCGCATCCTACTCTATTTGCCCAAATTTCTAATTGTTCTACTGCTGCAGCTCTAAAAGTATCTGCTGCCGCAATAACAACTTTCTTACCTTCTTTTTTTAATTTATTTGCTATCTTTCCTATAGAAGTTGTTTTTCCTACACCATTTACTCCTACTACTAATATAACTGATAATTTTGTATCTAGTTTTAATTTAGCCCCTTCAATATCTAACATTTTTTGCATTTCTTCTCTTAATGCTTGTTTTACCTGCTCTTCATCTTCTAGTTTTTCTTTTTTTATTCTACTTCTTAAATTATCTATTATTTTTACTGACGTATTTATTCCTATATCTGACATTATAAGGGCTTCTTCTAACTCATCTAATAAATCTTCATCTACTTTTCTAAAGTTGCTAAATACATTATTTATTTTATTATCAAAAGATTGCTTTGTTTTACTTAATCCTTGTTTTAATTTTTCAAAGAATCCCATTAGTATCCTCCATTTATATAATATGGCGCTCTCGGGCAGAATCGAACTGCCGACCTACAGGTTACGAATCTGTTGCTCTACCAACTAAGCTACAAGAGCATTAATATTCATACCGAATTATATCATATAGGCTTAAAAATATCAATAAAAAGAATTCTTAAAAATTTCTTTGTTTAATTACTACTGACATGTCTAGAAGTATAGATAGAACAAAAAGCTTCATCACTTGTAAAAGTAATGAAGCTTTTGGCCCAAATTAGCTTTCGGCATATTGGGAATGTCTCTATTTAGGAGATACCTTTCCTCCCTGATAAGGCTTTGAGATATTGCTAACTTTATAAGGAGTATATTTACTTGGCCCCGGCTTTGTATCCTCAATTGAACATATAAACAGTTTATCTTCCTTCTTTTTTCTACCTTTGCAAATTTGTCCAATTCGGTATCCCGGTAGATAAGCATTTCGATAAAGTACTAACTTACCAAAAAAGTCTCCAAAATCAAATCGAATTGTAAAATGAGTACCTATACTTGTAAGTATGCCTAATTCATCTTTTGGATAGTTGTGTTTAAAGTTTAAACGAATTCCATTCCGATATTCTGGCTTATCACTTTTGTACCGAAAACAAACTTCGAGATTAAAACAATGATCTGCACTGGCAAGTAATTTCCCATGATCCTCTATATACTTACTAGGAATAAATAGTAAAATATCACAGGAATTTTTTTGAGAAGTAACTGTTACCAAAATTTCTTTGTCTTTAGATACTATTGTGGGATATTTCCGTTTGGATGTCACTTTTGATGTCATATCTCATCATTCCCTTTGCAAATTTGTTTATGTAAACTTTTAAAATTGTATCAAATTTTTTTAAAATTGTCAATTTAAATCAGCTCGTAAAGAATCTCTTTTTCCCCCATTTTAATTTATATTATTTTAATATTTCAATTGCTTTTTGTAATTGGGTATCCTTATCTTGTGGTATTTCTAACTGATTTTTATATTCTTCTGGCAAGTCAACTTGTTCATCTGGAACTATTCCAACTTCATTTATTTTAGATTTATTTGGCGTGTAATATTCATTAGTAGTAATCTTTATTCCTGTTCCATCTCCTAATGTTAATAATGTCTGAATTACACCTTTTCCATAAGTAGTTGTTCCAACTATTTTAGCTACCCCTAAATCTTTTAATGCTCCTGCTAATATTTCAGATGCACTTGCTGTATTCGAATTTGTTAATATTACAACTGGCATATCTATTATTTTATCTGTTTTTGCTTTTGTAATATCCTCATTATTATCTTTGTCTACTGTAACTAATAGTGTAGCATCTTTATCTGCAAATAGATCTGCTATGTCTGTTGCTTCATCTACTATTCCGCCACCATTATTTCTTAAATCTATAATTAGTGATTTTATATTTTGATTTTTTAATTCTTCATACTTTTTCTTGAATTCATCAGCACATCCCTCATCAAATGTTGATATTTGTAAATATCCAATATCATTTTCTATCACAGAAGCCTCTACATGATTAATTTTTATTGTTTTTCTTTCTATTTCGATATTTATAGACTCATTATCTCTTATTAACTCCAAATTAACTTTTGTTCCAATCTCTCCTTTTATCTTTTGAGCAGCTTCATCCATCTGTTCCCCAGTATATTGTACTCCATCAATTTTATATATTATATCTCCTGGTAATATACCTGCACTATATGCTGGACTATCTTTTATTGGTGCTAATACCCTTATTACATTCATTTCTACATCTTGTATCATGTACACACCAATGCCAACAAAATTTCCTAATGTTTCTTCTTTATATTCTTCCAATTCTTCTGCTGTATAATATTCTGTATATGGATCTCCTAACCCTTCTATATATCCTTTTATTGCCCCTTCTAATAGAGATTGTTCATCCACTTCACCCAGATAATATTTATCTATAATCTTTCTAAAGTTTGTTAATGTATAGACAATATTAGAACTACTTATCTGTGCTGTTTCATCTCCTTCTATACTTGAAATTGCATCTTTTTTTAGAGATGTTCTATACATTACTACAGTTGTAATAATAGCTGTTATTATAGCAGTTATTATTACAAGCATAATTGATCTATATATTCTTTGCCCTCTGCTTTCCTTCATTTTTTCCTCCTAAATACTCAATTATATTTTTTATCTTACATGCTTATATATTTGTAAATAAAAAGGAAGCATTCTTGATAATTACAAGTATACTCCCTTAAAACACTATCCCTTATCCTTTAATTTGTTTTGCTACTTCTTCTGCAAAGTTTTCTTCTTTCTTCTCAATTCCTTCGCCTTTTTCAAATCTAACAAATCTAATTATTTCTGCATTTTTTGTTTCCAATAGTTTTGATACTTTCATATCAGGATCTTTTACAAATTCTTGCTCTAATAAACATATTTCTGAGTAAAATTTTCCAAGTCTTCCTTGTACCATTTTTTCAGCTATTTCTTCTGGTTTTCCTTCATTCATAGCTTGAATTTTTAGGATTTCCATTTCTTTTTCTACTCTTTCTTGTGGTACATCCTCTCTTCTTACAAATTCAGGTCTTGCTGCTGCTATTTGCATACAAATATCTTTAGCAACTTCTCTATCACCTTTAGAAAAATCAACTAGAACTGCAATTTTTCCATCTCCATGTATATATTTTTCAACCATTCCTTCAGATTCAAATCTAGCGAATCTACGAATATTCATATTTTCTCCGATTGTTGCTATTTTTTCTGTTAAAACTTCTTTAACTGTTTTTCCTGAATTATCAATAAAAGGCAAATCTAATAATGCTTCAAGATCTGTTGGATTTTTATCTGCTATTATTTTAGCAACATTTGCAACAAATTCTTTAAATTCTTCATTTTTTGCAACAAAATCTGTTTCTGAGTTTATTTCTACTATTGAACCAACTTTTCCATCTTCTGAAATATAACATTCAACTAATCCTTCTGCTGCTATTCTATCAGATTTTTTAGCTGCTTTTGCGATTCCTCTTTCACGTAAAAGTTCTATAGCTTTCTCCATATCGCCATCTGTTTCTGTTAAAACTTTTTTGCAGTCCATCATTCCTGCACCAGTTCTTTCTCTTAAATCTTTTACTTGAGCTGCTGTTACCATTTTATCTCCTCCTATGATTAAAATATTAAAAATGTTAAATTACTCTTCAACACTTTCTTCAGCGTTTTCTACAACTTCTTCTATACTTGTTGCTTCTTCTGAAGGTTCATAAGTAGATTCTGCATCTTCAAATGTTTCTCCTTGTTTTCCTTCTATTACTGCGTTAGCTATAACATCTGTAATTAATTTAACAGCTCTTATAGCATCATCATTTCCAGGTATTGGATAATCAACATCTTCTGGATTACAATTTGTATCTATTAAACCAACAACTGGTATATTTAATTTTCTAGCTTCTAAAATAGCTGTTCTTTCTTTTTTAGGATCTACTACAAATAAAACTCCTGGGATTTCATCCATTTCTTTAATTCCACCAAGATTTTTCTCTAGTTTTTCCATTTCTTTTTTTAACAATGTTACTTCTTTTTTAGGTAGAACACTAAATGTTCCATCTTCTTGCATTTTTTCTAAATCTTTTAATCTTTGTACTCTTTTTCTAATAGTAGTGAAGTTTGTTAACATTCCTCCTAACCATCTTTGATCAACATAGTACATTCCACTTTTTTCAGCTGCTTCTTTTACACATTCTTGTGCTTGTTTTTTTGTTCCTACGAAAAGAATTGTTTTTCCTTCCTCTGCTTGTTCTTTAACGAAAGCATAAGCTTCGTCTAATTTTTTTGATGTTTTTTGTAAATCGATGATGTGAATACCATTTCTAGCTTGGAATATATATTCCGCCATTTTAGGATCCCATCTTCTAGTTTGATGTCCAAAGTGAACACCTGCTTCTAGTAATTGTTTCATTGCAACTACTGCCATTTTAATTCCTCCTCTTAGTTTTATTCTTCCATAAAGCGTCTTTGCTTAAGAAGGCTCGTATAAAAGCACTTTTCTTAAACTAACTTTATGTGTTTTTTAATAACGTTAGTATTATATCAAATATTCATATATTTCGCAATAGTTTTTTAAGTTTTTTTAAGGGAAAGATGCAATCTTTCCCCTATTAAAAATATTAAATTATATTGCATTATTTAGTACAGTATTTGTGCTATTTGTATTATTATTTATTTCATTTGTTGTTCCATTTTCTATTGTGTTATTTGTTGTTCCATTTTCTACATTATTTTCAACTTCATTTTCTGATTCTTCTTGTTCATTTCCTTGAATTCCAATTTGAGTAACATATCCTGTATCTGGATCATATCCTAAAGTTACTGTATATTTACTTGCTGACTTTATTGTTGTTTTTGCATTTGTTGCACTTGATGTTTGTAATCTTGTAAATGTATCTGCAGAAGTATCTTTAGCTTTTCCAATTACTACTTCTACTTGCTTATCTATATCATTATCTCTATTATGACTTGCAACAAGATCACATAATAATCTAACACGTGTTCCACTTACATTTGCTCCTCCATATGCCTCGAATTTAGCATTATAGCTTTGCAATTCTTGACTGCTCATCTGACTTTCTATTTCTTCCATAGTTGAACTTGCATCATCTATAACATTTTTAGCTTTATTATAAGTATTTACTCCCATTATTAATGGTATAATAATTATTGCAACAATCATAACTACAAAAGATAATATTGATAGTACTAAACCAATTATTGCTTGTTTCTTTTTTGGTTTTTTCTTAACTAATGCTATTATTGCTAAAATTAAACCTACTAGTGCTGGTATTCCTCCTAAAACTATTCCACATCCTGGTATCCAAGCTAACAATATTGCTACTATACCTAAAATTAGTGCTGCTATTTCCATAATATCTATCTCCTTTTATTTTATTTTTTATAATTATATTCTATATAATTTTTGTTGTAAATAGTTCCTATATTTTTTCTATTTCCATTCCGTCTTTAGAATCTTTTACATTATATCCTAGTTCTTTTATTTTATCTCTTAATGTATCTGACAAATTCCAATCTTTATTTTGTCTTGCTACTTTTCTTTGTTCTACTAATTCTTCTACCTCTTTTGGTATCACTTCCATTTTCATTTCCTTGTCTATTTCTAAGCCTAGAATTGTATCAAATTTTAATAATAACTTAGCAAATTCTTTAGATTTTATTGGATTTTTTATTACTTCCCATACCACACTCATGGCAACTGGCATATTTAAATCATCATTTATTGCTTCATGAAATTTTTGTTCATAACTATTTATTATTTCCTCAGATACTTCTTCAGTTCCTTCTGAATGCTTTTTATATCCTTCTTTTAATCTTGCTAATGCTGTTTTTGCTGAATTCATTGCTTCCCATGTAAAATTAATTTTATTCCTATAACTAGAACCAAAATTAAACATTCTGTATACCAATGCATCATATCCTCTTTCTTTTAAATCACTTAAAGTATATAGATTATTAAGGCTCTTTGACATTTTTCCACCATCTACTGTTAAGAAATTTACATGCATCCAATATCTTGCTGGAATTTTCCCTGAGAATCCTTTACTTTGTGCTATTTCATTTTCATGGTGTATTGGTATATGGTCTATTCCTCCTGTATGTATATCAAATTGTTCCCCTAAATACTTATACCCCATAGCAGAACATTCTAGATGCCAACCTGGATAACATTTTCCAAAAAATGTATCCCATTTCATAATATGATTTTCAGGTGCTTTAATCCATAGTGCAAAATCTGATATATTTTTCTTATTCTTATCAAATTCCACTCTCGCCCCTGCTTTTTGTTCTTCTATATTTCTATTAGAAAGTACGCCATATTTATCAAGTTTAGATGTATCAAAATATATTGTATCTTCGCTTTGATAAGTATATCCATTTTCTATTATCTTTTTTACATATTCTTCCATCACATCAATATGTTCTGTTGCTCTTGCTATTATCTCAGGCTTTTGTATATTTAATTCTTGTATATCCTTAAGAAATGCATTCATATAGAATTCTGCTATTTGAAATGGATCTTTATTTTCTCTTTTAGCAGCTTTTATCATCTTATCTTCGCCTTCATCTGCATCTGAGACCAAATGTCCCACATCAGTTATATTCATTACATGTTTTAGTTTATATCCATTATATTGTAAAACTCTTCTTAAATTATCCATAAATAAATATGCTCTTAAATTTCCTATATGTGCATAATAGTACACTGTTGGTCCGCAAGAATATATTCTTATCTCTTCTGGATTTATTGGAATAAATTCTTGTTTTTCTCTTGTTAATGTATTAAAAAAGTATAGTTTCATATAATCTCCTCGTATAATGAACATATAGTCCATTATATATTTTTTTATTTTTTAAAATTTTATATAATATCTATATAGACTCTGTGGATTGGTGTTTTCTCCTATCGCTTGACGATTTTTTAAAGGCTCCAACCACAGATGTTTGTTAAATTGTTAATTAGTTAGATAACGCATGACGTTTTATTTAGAACGAGGCTACATTCA
>CALXZQ010000019.1 GCA_944393275.1 uncultured Clostridia bacterium | reverse complement strand
TATTATTCTATATCTATTCTTTCTAAATTATGAATACTTGGATCATAAATAGATTTTCCCATATAACTAAATCTTGAACCATGACAAGGACAGTCCCAAGTTTTTTCTAAATTATTCCACGATAATTCACATCCTAAATGACTACAAACAGGCTTTACAGCGAATAGTTGACCTGTTTCGTCTTTATATATTCCGACTTTTTTTCCGTTAAGCTCAACTATTTTCCCATCTCCATTTGTGATTTCTTTTAAAGTTTCGTCAGGAATTTTTAGTTTTTCTATTACTAGGGATTTTGCAACTTCTTTTAATAGATTCCCAACTTCTTGATGATTTTTAATAGCTTCTAATCTTGTTGAAGTAAATACATCCTCATAAGGATTTTCTTTTCCTAAAATTTTATCTACTATAATATTGGCTGCTACATTAGAATTAGTGATTCCCCACTTTTTGTATCCGGTACCTATATAAACATTTGGCATTAAGCTTGAAAATCTTCCAATATAAGGGATTTTATCTAATGAAATACAATCTTGTGTGCCCCATTGATATTTTAACTTACAAGTTGGATCTATTTTCTTAGCCATCTTTAGCAGTTCATTATAATTATTAGATAGATCTTTTTTTTCTCCTGTTTTATGATCCATTCCTGCAACAAGTAGTAGATTACTTTGTTCATTGCCGGCAGTTCTAAAAGAGAAAGTTGGTTTTTCACTATTAATATACATTCCCTGAAATAATGTTTTTTGCGTTTCAACTGCAACTACATATGATGAAGATTGATACATTTTTAAAAAATAATATCCTGGTGTATTGATAATTGGATAATGTGAAGATAAAACTACATATTTTGCAGTTACACTATTACCATTTTCAGTAATAACTTCATAAAGTTCATCTTTATTTTTTAGATCTACTACTTTAGTGTTTTCAAAAATCTTAACATTCTTTTCTAACATGGATTTTACTAATCCATTTGCATATTTACATGGATTGAATTGTGCCTGATTTGGAAATTTAATAGCTCCAAGAATGGATAAAGGTAATTCCATTTCTGTTACAAATTCTACTGGAAAGCCTAGAGATTGTACAATTTCTACTTCCTTTTTTATCTTAGGTAGTTCTGTTTCCTGATTAGTAAAAACATATGCATCTTGTTTTTTAAATTCACACTCAATTTGTTCTTGCTTAATAATTCTTTCTATATTACGAATTGCTTCTTCATTAGCTTCTAAATATTGTTTAGCTTTTTCTTTTCCTTGTGATTCTACTAAATAATCATAAAATAATCCATGTTGACTAGTTATTTTTGCAGTTGAGTTTCCGAGTAGTATGATTACATAACTGGGATTTTTCTAATAATATTACATTTAAATCTGATTTTGATAAGTAATAGGCTGTAGTTAAACCAGTAATTCCACCTCCTATAATACATACATCTGTTTTTTCATTTGTTTTTAATACAGGAAATGTTTTCCTTGTTTGCGATATACTATCTATCCAATATGATGACATTGCGTTTCTCCTTTCTATATTATTATGTTAATATTTAAAAATTTTATTATATTAATATTCAAATATATAGAAACATTGCTCACAAATTAATTATCAAAGATATTGCAAATAGGTAATTATTCTTATATAATTCTAATGTTAATAAAATTTTTTATTAGAAATAGTATGAATGTAAAGAAGGAGAAAAAATGGAAAAAATAATTGTATTAGGAACAGGATATGCAACAGCAGAAAATTTATTTAATACTTGTTTTGTGTTAGAAAATGATAAAAAAGAGAAATTGCTAGTAGATACAGGTGGAGGAAATGGAATTCTATCAAGATTAACTAAAGCAAATGTGCCAATAAATGAAATACATGATATATTTATATCTCATAAACACTCAGACCATGTGTTAGGGATTTTATGGATTATAAGAAAATTAGAAAAATTCATAGCAGATAATAAATATGAAGGAAACTTAACAATTTATTGTCATTCAGAGCTAGAAAAAGTAATTAGGGGACTATGTGGGCTAACATTTAAAAAAAGGTTTTTAGATTTATTTGACACAAGAATCTTCTTTAAAATTCTAGAAGATGGACAAAAAGTTAATGTTATAGGATATGAACTAGAAGCAATAGATATATGTGCTAAAAGTGATTTACAATATGGTTTTAAGACTAAATTAGATAATGGAAAAACATTCATATTTTTAGGAGATGAGCCATTAAGAGAACCAGTATATGATAGAGTTAAAAATGTAGACTATATGTGTCATGAAGCATTTTGTTTAGACTCAGAAGCACATATACATACACCATATAAATTTAATCACGATACAGCAAAATCAGCAGCAGAGAAAGCAGAAATGCTAAATGTAAAAACATTAATCCTATGGCATACTAGAGAAGACTTTTTAGACAAAAGAGCAGAAAGATTTAAAGAAGAAGCAAGTAAATATTTTAAAGGTAATATAATTGTTCCAGAAGATTTAGATATAATAGAATTATAGTATTAAAATAAACTTATAAAATTATTGTTGTATAGAGTAAAATATGCTATAATTATAATAGTCGTAGGCGACAATTAATTTATTAGGGGAGGGAATAGAGTAATGTATGGCAAACTTGCCCAACTATTATATGACGAATATAATAGAAAATTTGCTATAGGCTACGGCGTAGATGCTATAGAGCATCGGTGTAGATTAGGTATTTCCGAATTAATATTTGATGGAATGCCACAAACAGGATCTGCCCATGTACTTCATGTATCTAATCCGTACCTCATTTCTACAGATCTAATTGGAGGTGCTACAGGCAAAAAAATTGTATTTAGATATCACGAGACTGATTATGACAGCATCGAAACCTACATAGTATTAATAATTCCATATATGGATACACTGGAGACAGTCCAAAGAGAGAATGTACTTATTGCGCTTGATAAAAAAGAAGCAGTCGTTTTTTTGAAAGAGGGGGACAGCATAATTATTTCTGATAGAATGCAAAGACAAGTTTATACAGTAGTAAGAGCCGGAAGGAAATTATTCCTATCTTAACTGATGTAATACGTCAGTAAACCTAACGCACCGATATACTCACTTTAATGGGTAGATCGGTGCGTTTTAAGTATAATGATATTAGAAAAATAAAAAATAGACTTGACAAAAGCTATAGTTTTAAATATAAGTATTATGGGTGATAAATATGTTAAAAGAAAAATTATTAGAAGACTTAAAGGAATGTATGAAAAATAAGATGACAATTAGAAAAAATGTAATTCAAATGGTAAGAGCAGCAATTCTACAAGCGGAAAAAGATAATCAAGTTGAATTAGATGATAATCAAATTATTGAAATAATTGCAAAAGAATCTAAAAAAAGAAAAGACTCTTTAACAGATTATGAAAAAAGTGGAAGAGAGGAATTGATTTCACAAGTAAAACAAGAGATTGAAATATTATCAGAATATTTGCCAAAACAATTGTCAATAGAAGAATTAGAAGTGATAATAAAAGCAATAATACAAGAAGAAAATGCAACCTCTATGAAAGATATGGGAAAAGTAATGAAAGTAGCTAAAGAGAAAATAGGTGCTTCATCAGATGGAAAAACAATAAATGAGGTTGTTAAAAAGTTATTATCTTAATAATAATTAAAGAAAGGGCTATAAAACAAGAATAGACAAAATATTGCATTCACAAAATGAAAATGATAGAATATATATGTAAAAAAATAAAAGGAGATGGAGTGTATGTCAGAAGAAAATAATATACCACATGAATATAAACCAATAGGAGCATGGGGATATGTAGGATATCAAATATTATTTGCTATACCAATCGTAGGTTTTATAGTTGCATTAGTTTTTGCATTAGGAGGAACTGAAAATAAAAACTTAAAAAATTATGCCCGTTCATATTTTGCTATGATGCTTTTGGCGATTTTGATTATTGTAATAATGGCAGTAGTAATTATTGTTAGTGGAGCAGCAATAGGAACTACTTTAAGTAGCTACTATTATTAGAAATTAAAAAGGAATGTAATAGCATGGAGAAATCTAAAGTATTAGTAGGAATGAGTGGAGGAGTAGATAGTAGTGTATCTGCTCTTCTATTAAAAGAACAAGGTTATGAGGTTGTAGGAGTTACATTAAAACTATTTGATAATGATAATAATGAATCAGGAGCAGATGCTAAAAGAATAAGTGAGCAGCTAGGAATAGAACATTATGTATGTGATGGACAAGCAACATTTAATAAATATGTTATAAATGATTTTATTAATTGTTATGCCAATTGTAAAACACCAAATCCTTGCATAGAATGCAATAGATATATAAAGTTTGGACTTATGTATGAAAAAACAAAAGAATTAAATTGCAAATACATAGCAACAGGTCATTATGCTAAAACAGAATATAGTGAAAAATATGACAGATGGGTTTTGAAAAAATCTAAAGCAGGTAAGAAAGATCAGAGTTATGTCTTATGGAATATACCTAAAGAGATTATAGAGTTTGTAAAATTTCCATTGGCAGATTTTGAAAATAAAGAGCAAATTAGAGATGTGGCAAGAAAGGCACAATTACATGTAGCAAGCAAGCCTGATAGTGAAGATATTTGCTTCATACCAGATGGAAATTACAAAAAATTTTTAGAAGAGAACTCTGATATAAAACCTAAGTATGGAAATATTGTAAACTCTAAAGGCGAGATACTTGGTAAACATTCAGGGCTATATAACTATACCATAGGGCAAAGAAAGGGTCTTGGAATATCTAATTCAACCCCATTATTTGTCTTAGGTTTTAACAGTATAAAAAATGAAGTAATAGTAGGAAAAGAAAAAGAGTTATATAAAAAAGAGATAAAAGTTAATAACATAAACCTATTACTATTAGATGAAATAAAAGATTGGATGGAAGTAGAAGTTAAAACCAGATATTCTTCTAAAATGGCAAAAGCCAAGATAATGCAAGAAGGTGGAATCATAAATGTTGTGTTTGATGAGCCACAAAGAGCTATAACCCCAGGACAATCTGCGGTATTTTATTTAGAAGATTATGTTGTTGGCGGTGGAAAAATAATGTAGAATGTTGACATTCTATGTAAAAAATAGTATAATATTCATCGAAATATATATTATCAAGAGTGGACGAGAGATTCGGCTTAAGGACTCCACAGCAACCTGTTAATAATAAGGTGCTAATACCGACAAAGCAAAATGAATGCTTTGGATGATGATTTTGATGATAAAAGAAAATTATTAACCTTTGCATTAATTTATGCAAAGGTTTTTTGTATGATGATATATATATTTAATTTGTAAAGAAAGGAAGTATAAAAATGAGAAAATTGTTTACATCAGAAAGTGTAACAGAAGGCCATCCAGATAAGTTATGTGATTATATATCAGATAGTATACTAGATGCATACTTAAGTAAGGATCCTCAATCAAGAGTAGCATGTGAAACGGTAGCAGGAAAAGGAGAAATATATATTACGGGAGAAATAAGTTCTAAAGCAGAGTGGATAAATATTGAAAATATTGCAAGAAAAGCAATACAAGAAATAGGGTATGACAACAGTAATTTGGATATTGATTATAGGACTTGTAAGATAATTGTAAATATATCTAAACAATCTCCAGATATTGCTTTAGGTGTAGATAAGTCATTAGAAACAAAGGAAGGAACAGATATAGATTCAGAAGGAGCAGGAGACCAAGGATTAATGTTTGGGTTTGCTTGTGATGAAACAAAAGAATTAATGCCTCTACCAATCCAACTAGCACATAAGATAGCAAAAAGACTATCTTTTGTAAGAAAGGAAAATATAATAGATTATCTAAGACCTGATGGCAAAGTACAAGTAACAGTTGAATACGAAGATGATAAACCATTAAGAATAGATACTATAGTAGTATCAACACAACACAATGAAGATATAAACTTAGATGATTTAAGAAAAGACATTAAAGAAAAAGTAATAAATGAAGTGGTTCCAAAAGAATTATTAGATGATAGAACAAAATATTATATTAATCCAACAGGAAGATTCGTAATAGGAGGACCACTAGGAGATAGTGGATTGACAGGTAGAAAAATCATAGTAGATACATACGGAGGATATGCAAGACATGGAGGAGGAGCATTTTCGGGAAAAGATGCAACAAAAGTTGATAGATCTGCTGCATATATGGCAAGATTTATTGCAAAAAACATTGTTGCCAATGGATATGCAAAAAAATGTGAAATCCAATTTTCTTATGCAATAGGTGTTGCAAAACCTGTTTCAATATATGTAGATACTTATAAAACTAATACTATTCCTGAAGAAGAAATAGTAAGAAAGATAGAAAATAAATTTGATCTAACACCAAGAGGAATAATTAATTTTTTAGGATTACAAAAACCAATATATAGACAGACAACAAACTATGGACACTTTGGAAAAGAAAACTTAGCTTGGGAGAAAATTATAGAATTTTAAAGTTTATACGAATATATTGCAAAAACAAATTTAAAAATGATATACTAAGTATATAAATTTATTATACTTAGGAGGAAAAAATGGAAAATAAAAAAGAATTAACTGTAGGAAAAGCAACATTATTTATTATAATATTATATTCGGTTTTTACAATAATCTTAGGATATGTGTTTGTGTTAATAAGTATTTGGCTTAATAATATACTACCAATACAAGAATTAGTAGCAACAATTATAACAGTAGTGTTTTCAATACTTATGATGTATATTTCGTGGAAACTTAGTGTATTACTAGTTTTGAGAAAAAAATCTACAGATGGGTTAGATACGAAAAAAGTAATTAGAAATATCATAATATTTATAGTTTTACTTAGTGTAATATCAATGATATATGACTTATATGAAGCAAAATTAAATATAGATAGACAATATTCTAATGATTTCTTAGAAGATAGAGATGTAATAGCAGCATTTACACAAGAAGAATTACAAGAACGTGCAAATTTGAATGACTTATCAGCAAAAGAGTCTGCAAAACATATATATCCATTAATTATAGGAGAAAATGTACTATCAATCTTTATAAATATATTAATAATAAGCTTAGTACCTAAGAAAATGTTGGAGTCACATGATGGAATAATTAAAATAGAAAAGGAAACAAATAATAACTAAGGAGAAGTGCATTACTTCTCCTTTTTATATAATTAAGATAATTCTACTTCGATTCCAAAGCGTTTCATAATATCATAAAGTCCCTGACTTATCTCATCTCTAGAATAGTTGGCTTCCTCTAAGGATTGATCACTTAAATGATTTAGCTTTGAATAAAAGTTAACCACTATAGATAAATTAGATTCATTTAGAACAGTTACTTCATCAAATAAAAGGTTCTCAGCTTCATTAATTTCTCTTTTTTCAATCATATTATTTAAAGTAATGTATAGTAAGTCTGAGTCAGATAAATTTGTAGTTGAAACCTGATAGTCTGTGGTATTTTTATGTAAAAACATTTTTGCTATTAAATTAATAGCTCCTTCAATTTGGTCCATTAACCAATCTTTTTTGTACAATTTGTATCACTCCTCTTATGTAAAAGTAAATTAATTTTAGCATAAGATAAAATAAGATACAATATATGTTATGAAGATTTTAATTTAATTTCTATTGTAAAAAATTACTTAATAATATATAATTTGACCAAAGGAGAAAATAAAATGGAAAATAAAAAAGTTAAAATAGTATTATCTATAATTTTTATTCTAATTGTTGTTGCAGTTATAGTATTGATAAATATATATAATGAGGAAATTGCAGCAAAAGCAAAAGAAATACAAGAGATTATTACACAAACAGGTTATAAATCTAATGATGAAATACAAATAGTGCCTACAATGCAAGATGAAATATCTGATAATGCAATTTGGTGTGCTACATTTCAGTTAGTATGGAATGACCTAAAAAATGATGTTGCTAAAACAGATATAGTATTTAATGAAACTGTAACAGAAGCGGAGAATTTAAATAAAGAAGAATTTAATGTAACAATGATCTCTGATGACTATTACTATAAAAAATGTGGGATAATGAATGAAAACTTGAAAAAAGAAATTGAAAATGGTGTAAAGGATAAATTTGGAGAAACAGCAACCATTTTGAATGACTTTGACTGGACAGATGAAGGAGATAAAAAATACTTTTTATATGCAATGTTAAAAAGAGAATTTGAATTCTATACAGAATTTGATAATTTAGAAAAAGGAACATTTGCAAATAAATATGAAAATGTAAATTATTTTGGAATAGATGATGAGACAGATAATAGTGCAAGAGAACAGGTAGAAGTAATGTACTATAATTCAAAAGATGATTTTGCAATATTAATTAATACTAAACAAAATGATCAAGTAATTATAGTTAAAGGAAATGAAGGAAAAACATTTAAAGATATTTATGACAAAGTAAAAAATTCAACATATATTGGAAGTAGAAGTTTACAAGAAAATGAATATTTAAAAATACCAAATGTAAAACTTAAAGAAAAGAAGGAATATGAGAAGTTAGAAGATAAAGAATTTGCATTAAGCAATGGTGAATTATTAGAAATAGCTAAAGCAGTTCAAACAGTAGAGTTTGAATTAGACAAAAATGGCGGTAAGGTAAAGAGTGAAGCAGCAATGGAAATAAATAGAGCATCTTTACCAGTAGAACAAACAGAGACTAGAGAATTTAATATTGATAATACTTTTACTATATTCCTAAAAGAAAATGGTAAAGATATGCCATACTTTGCAGCTAAAATAAGTGATATAACAAAATTCCAATAGAAAATTAATAGGAGAAATTATGCTAAAAAAAAATAAGAAGAATGTAGAATGGAGAAGGTTAGACAATTCTGCAAAAATATTTCCACTAGCATCTAGTAAAAAGTATAGTAGTGTTTTTAGATTGTCTGCAGTAATGACGGAAATGATTAATGCCAAAATATTAGAACAGGCAGTTAATAAATCCATAGATGAATATCCATTCTTCAAAGTAAAATTAAAAAAGGGATTTTTTTGGTATTATTTTGAAGATAATTCCAAGAAAATAAAAATCGAAGAAGAAACCAATTATCCATGTAAATATATAGACCCAAGTGTGAATAATGGTTACCTATTTAAAGTTACATACTTTGAAAGAAAAATTAATATAGATATTTTTCATTCATTAACAGATGGAAATACTGCAGAACAATTCTTCAAAGAGATAGTATATAACTATATAGAATTATTGCACCCAGAGAAATTTAAAAATAGAATTAGAACGCATAGAAAAATGAAGCTAAATACAGAAGATAGTTACTTAAAAAATTATGATAAAAAGACAAAAAATAGAAATGATTCAAATAAGGCATATATATTGAAACGGTGGAAAATTACCATTAAGTGCAATCGCTACCACACATGTAATTATGGATTTGAACAAATTAAAAAAAGTGTGCAATGACAATAATTCTACAATAACCCAATATTTAACAGCAGCTCTTATGTATACAATATACAATGAAAATTACAAAACCACCAAAAGTAACAAGCCAATAAAAGTCTGTATACCAGTTAATTTAAAGAAGTATTTTAAATCACAAACTGTAAATAATTTCTTTTCATATATTACAGTTGAAGCAGACATAAAAAACTTAGAACAAAAAACATTTGAAAATTTTTTAGAAATAGTAAAAAATGACTTTGCGGAAAAATTGCAAGAGGATCAAATAAAAAATACAATGTCACTTAATGTGAAAATAGGAAATAATACATTTATAAGATTAATTCCGTTATTTCTAAAAAAGCTTTTTGTAAGATTGAGCTATATAGAAATAAGGAAATACACTACAACTACTTTCTCTAATATAGGAAGGGTTGGAATAATCTCAGAGTATAGTGAATATATAGAAAACTTTTTATTTTTAATAGCACCTGAAACAGTAGAAAAAATTAAATGCTCAGCGTGTTCTTTTGAAAATAAAATGACATTTACGTTCACATCTATACTAAATAATAAATATATAGAAAACGGTTTTTGTGAATTTATAAAATTACAAGGAATAGATGTAGAACTAGAAAGCAATGGTGTTTAATATGCTATATCCAAAGATTTTTAATATAGAAAAAGGTAAGAAGATAAAAGGAATATTATTAATAATATCAATTATAATCTCTGCAATACTAGTAATAATAAATTACTCTACAGGGTTTGATAATAAGTGGTCATTTATTTGCATTGTTGGAATACTGTATATTTGGGTAACAACACTATATTCTTTAAAAAGGAATGTAAATATAGCTTCACATGTAATGCTACAAATGATTTGTATCTCAGTACTTACCCTACTTATAGATTATATATTGAAATATGAAGGGTGGAGTATAACATTTGCAATCCCAATAATGATTACAATATCTAATATAACATTAACAGTACTTACAATAGCAAGTAGAAAAAAGTATATAAAATATGCTATATATCAACTTATGATATTTGTTTTAAGTCTAATTCCATTAATACTTATGAAATATGGAGTTCAATACAATAATATACCAACAATAATATCATCATCTGTAGCTACATTTACCCTACTATTAACATTGTTACTTTGTGGAAAAGATGTAATAAGAGATATAGTTAGAAGATTTCATATATAATTAACATAAAAATAAATCATCTCATATAATATACAAAATATTATGGAGGTGATTGTTTTTATGGATAAAAAATTGACAAAATTAATATTAATAATGCTAATTATATTAGTATATAGTTTTAGCATATCTACTAAACCTATATATGCATTATCCCCTTTAGGAAATACTATTTATCAAGGGATAGATGTTAGTCGTTGGCAAGGACAAATAAACTATGATGAAGTAAAACAGAGTGGAATAGAGGTAGTGTATATTAAATCAAGTGAAGGTACAGGATATATTGATCCATACTTTAGAAGAAATTATGAAGGAGCAAAAGCGAATGGAATAAAGATAGGATTTTATCATTATTTAACAGCAAGAAATGAAGAGCAAGCAATAGCGGAAGCAGAACATTTTGCAAATGTAATTGCAGGGACAGTACCAGACTGCAAGCTAGCAATGGATTTTGAATCTTTTGGAAACTTAAGTAGTGAAGAGATAAATAATATATCATTTGCATTTTTAAGAAAAGTAGAAGAATTAACAGGTAAAGAAATGGTAGTATATAGTGATACATATAATGCACGCAATATATTTAGCTATGAATTAGCTCAAGAATACCCATTATGGGTTGCAGAATATGGCACAGAAGTTCCAGGTGACAATGGAAAATGGAGTAATTGGATAGGATTTCAATATACAGATGAAGGAAGAGTTTCAGGAATAAACTCATATGTAGATAGAAATAGATTTACAGAACAAATATTTGAAATAAGTCAAAATGTAGAGATACCAAGTATAGGGGATAAAACTGGAGAAAATGCAGGAGATACAGTTGTATACATTGTAAAAAAAGGTGATACTTTAGGTAAAATTGCAAATATGTATGGAGTAACAGTAGCAGAATTAGCAGCTTTAAATAATATACAAAACCCTAATTTAATATTTATAGGACAAAGAATTCTAATAAATACTGCAAAGCAAGAATATAGTAATCAAATGGGGAAAAAAATAGTATATAGAGTAAAATGGGGAGATACATTAAGTGGAATCGCGAGAAGATATAGAACAACTGTAGAAAATTTAGTTAGGTTAAATAATATACAAAATCCTAACCGTATTTATGCAGGAACAACAATTATAGTAAATGTAGAAAATAGCATAAATAATTTAAATAATTATACAGTTAATCTAACATATAGAGTAAGATGGGGAGATACGTTAAGTGGAATTGCTAGAAGATATGGAACAACTGTAGAAAATTTAGTTAGATTAAATAATATACAAAATCCTAATAGAATATATGTAGGTCAAAGGATATTAGTTAGATATTAATATTATATTAAAAGTATTTACTATTAACATAAAGTATTATATACTATAACAGTAAGATATTTTATGGAAGGAAATAGTAAAATGGATAAATTTGATATTAAATATTATGCAAAAATAATGTTTAAAGTTTTGATAATAGCATTTATAGGGTTATGCTTGTTTGGGGCATTTAAATTGGCAGTATTCTATGTACCATTTTTAATTGCAATACTTATTTCCACAATGATAGAGCCGTTAATAAAACTATTTATGAAAAAGTGTAAACTAAAAAGAAAAACAGCTAGTATAATATCATTATTAATATTTGCAGTAATTATAACTGTTATACTGGTATTTCTAATATCTAGCATAATAGTAGAATCAAAAGCTTTACTTGACGAATTAAATGGACCTGCTAATAATATTTATAACTGGTCTATGGACTTTATAAACAACATAAAAGATGGAAATATAACAATACCAGAAGAGGTATTACAAGCAATACAAGGAGCATTAAATGGAATATTAGAAAGTGCAAAGGATATTTTAGTTGGAGCACTATCTGGAATTGCAAATTTTGCAACATCTATTCCAACAGCTATAACATATGCAGTCATAACTATACTAGCAATAGTATTTATTTGCTTAGATAGAGATTATGTATTTAAAATGGCCAAAAAACACCTTCCAGAACAATGGCTAGTTAAAGCAAGAGAAATTGTTGATAAGACTTGGACTATTTCATGGAATTATATAAAAGCAGAAGCTAAGCTATCAGGATTATGTTTTATATTTGTTCTAGTAGGTCTAACATTATTGGATATATTTGGTTTTAATGTGAAATATTATGTACTTATGGCGATATTTATAGGATTTGTAGATTTGATTCCATTGTTAGGAGCAGGAACTGTTATGATACCTTGGGCAATATATTTATATTTTACAGGAAACATACCTCTAGCTATAGCAGTGGTAGTATTATGGGGTGTATGGACAATAATAAAACAAATCATAGAGCCTAAATTTGTAAGTGAGCAAATGGGAATGCATCCAATATTTACATTACTTGGAATGTATACAGGATTTAAATTAGTAGGGGTTGTAGGTCTAATATTAGGCCCTATAGTATTCCTTATTATAAAAAATGTATTTAATGATTTATTTGAAAGAGGAATAGTAAAAACATTTTTTGAATTAAAATAAAATAAGAAAGAAATGAGGAACAAAATATGAAAAAACCAGAATTATTAGCTCCAGCAGGATCATTTGAAAAGGCTAAAATTGCATTTTTATATGGTGCAGATGCAGTATACATGGGAACTAAAACATTATCTTTAAGAACAAGAGTAGATGTAGAAGATGATGACCTAAAAAGAACAATAGAATATGCACATAGTCTAGGAAAAAAAGTATATGTAGCAATTAATATATTTGCGTGGGATGAGAAATATGATGAAATAATAAAGGCAGCAAAAGAACTAAATGTAATTAATCCAGATGGAATAATTGCATCAGATGGGGGAGTTATAGAAGTATTAAAAGAATATGCTCCAAATATAGACATACATATAAGTACACAAGCAAATGTAATTAGTTATCATACAAGCAATTTTTGGTATAAAAATGGAGCAAAGAGGATAATATTAGGAAGAGAAATGAACAAAGAGCAAATAAAAGAATTAATGAGGAATAAACCAAATGGACTAGAAATTGAGATGTTCATACATGGAGCAATATGTTTTAGTTATTCTGGAAGATGCTTCTTAAGTGATTTTTTAGCAGATAGAAGTGCAAACTTAGGAGATTGCGCACAAAGTTGTAGATGGGCGTATAATGTATATCTAGAAGAAAAAAACAACCCAGGAAATATGATGCCAGTAGAAACTGATGATAAAGGAACATATATATTATCTTCAAAAGATTTATGTTTAGTAAGAGAAATACCTGAAATAATTGAAATGGGAATAGATAGTTTAAAAATAGAAGGTAGGTTAAAAACAGAATATTATTTAGCATCTGTTGTAAATGCATATAGAAATGCAATAGATGATTATATTAAATCACCAAATACATATGATGCAGAAAAATATTTAAAGGAGTTAGAAAAAACAAAAACAAGAGGATTAACCACATTTTATTTTAATGATAGAAAAAATAAAGATATACAAGAATATGAAGGAAAACAATATAATGCAGATTATGAATTTGGCGGAAAAATTATAGAGTATAGTCCAATGAAATCTACAATAGAAATAAAAAATAGATTACAAGTAGGAGATACTTTAGAGATAATAGTGCCAGGAAAGCTTGAACCAGAAGTATTTGAAATAAAAGACTTATGGGATGCTGATACAGAAGAAAGAATAGAGTTTGTAAATCCTGGAAAACAAGGACAAAAAGTAAAGCTACATTTACCAACAGAATGTAAAGAAGATTGGATAATAAGAAGAAAGAAATAGAGAGCAACTGAAGCTCTCTTTCTTGATGTAAATAATTAAGTAATAAAATATTAACTGAAATCTAGGAAACCTTAGAGAACAAACAAATACAAGGTGTACATAAATTGACTTATATAGTAATTTATGGTATAATAATTCTATATGCTGTAGTTATGTTATATAAGGTGTTATACCTAATAACAAAAATTCATAATATGGCAATGCCATGTTATTTTATATACATAATTTTTT
>CALXZQ010000018.1 GCA_944393275.1 uncultured Clostridia bacterium | reverse complement strand
TTAGACTTAATAAAATTAACTACACTTTCACCTTTTTCGTTTGTTCCAGCATCTATAAGCATTGTTTTGTCACCATCTATTACAAGAATACTGTCTGCTTGACCAACATCTATAAAATACACTTTCAGATCTTCGCTTCCAACTTTTATATCATTAACTTGGTTTGAAGTATTGTTAGACAAATTATTAAATATATCTATTTCAATATCAATATTGTTAAAATCTAAATTTGTATTTAAAGCCTCATTCCAATCAAAATCTTTGCCAATATATGCAATGATAAAGAATATAATAATTGCTAGAATCCAAAAAAGCTTATTTAGTGAGAATTTCATTTTTTTCTTATTTTTCTTTTTCTTCTTCTTATTTTTTTTGGTATCTTTATTAATCTCTTCTTCTGCCATTATTAGTCCCCCACTTTATACTAATTCCATAATCTATCCATTTTGCTCTTTATCCTTTGGGCCACTTCCTCTGTTTTGTCTGTATCTATTATATAGACATCATTTTGTTTTCTTATGATTGTTCCCTCTTTTATATCTTTTGGTAATCTATCTCTCTGTATCTCTATAAATTCCCCAGTGCTTCTGTTTTCACATATAGCAATATTATTTTCAAATCTGTCAATTGTATATGTATCTTCCATTTTATTTAATTTATTTGATAATTGTAATTGAAATTCTTTAATTTCATCTTTTTTTAAGTCGCCCCCTATTTCTAGCCCCTTAAAAAAATCAATATTCAAATAAACTCCTCCTTATTTTAAATAATTATATATGTTTTTTTATTTCATTAAATATTTCTTCATGAATATCATCTACTGTTCTTATTTCTTCATCTTTAACACACTTTACTTCATACCAGTTATCATATTTATCTACTAGTTCACAAGCAGCATTGTAACTATCTATTATGTGTTGTCTATCTCTTTCATGAATATCTTTTTTTTGTTCATGAGTAAATTTATTTTCTCTTCCTTCCATTAATTTCAATGAATATTCTGGTGGCATATTTAAGAAAAATGCTTCTGTTGGCTCTGGAAGTCCATAGATATTAAATTCAAGATTAAATAGCCAATTTAGGAATCTTTCTCTTTCCTCTTTATCTTTTATTTTTCCAGCTTGATGAACCATATTAGCAGTAGTATATCTGTCTGCTAATATTATTCCTCCTTGTTCATAATACTTTTTAAGTCCCTTTTGAAATGTAGCATATCTATCAACTGCATAAAATGTTGATGCAATATATGGACTTATTTCTTTTGCATCTTCTCCAAATTCTCCTGAAAGGTACATTTTTACTAAAGAAGATGATCTACTATCATAATTAGGAAAGCTTACAGTTTTATATTCGATATTTTCTTTTTTAAACCTTTCTTCTAGCATTTTAAATTGTGTTTGTTTACCACTTCCATCAGTTCCATCTATAACAAATAATTTACCCATTTTATTACCTCACTTTATTTCTTCATTCCATCCTTTATATATTCAATTTCTTTTTCCGCATCTAGTCTCATAAATAATGGTTCACCTTTTTCAATAACTTTTGTATTTTCTGGTATTAAGTTATAACTATTTAAACTTGACCAATTTATTATTGAAGTATCTGTTATTCCTATCTGTTTTAATATTTTATTTGCAGTATCATCCATAAATGGTTTTACAAGTATTGCTATTTTTCTTAGATTTTCTATTAAATGATACATTACTGATTCTAGTTTTTCTTTTTTATCTTCCTTAGCTAAAGTCCAAGGTGCTGTTTCATCTATATATTTGTTTGTTCTTGAAATAATATTCCAGATCTCTTGTAATGTGTTTGCTATTTCATATTCTTTTAGGCTATTATTTACTTTGTTAATTTGTTCTAGAGTGTAATTCTCAAAATCCTTGTCTACTTCATTTGGTGTACCATTATATTTAGGCACAATACCTCCAAAATATTTATTAACCATTGAAACTGTTCTATTTAATAAATTTCCTAAATCATTACATAGGTCATAATTAAATCTTTCAACAAAACTCTCTGGTGAAAATACCCCGTCTTGTGCTACTGGCACTTCTCTTAATAAGAAATATCTTGTTGCATCTAATCCATATCTATCTATTAATAATTCTGGATAAACTACATTTCCTTTAGATTTTGACATTTTTCCATCTTTCATCATTATCCAGTTATGAACAAGTATTGTTTCTGGTAATGGTAAATCTAATGCCATTAAGAATATTGGCCAATATATTAAGTGAAATCTTGCTATATCTTTTCCCACTATTTGCAAATTAGCAGGCCAGTATTTTTTAAATAATGTATCATCATCAGACATATAGCCTAAAGCTGTTAAATAATTAGTTAAGGCATCTAACCATACATATACAACATGTTTAGGATCTTTTAGAACTTTGATTCCCCAGTCAAATATTGTTCTACTTACGCACAAGTCTTCTAATCCTGGTTTTATAAAATTGTTTATCATTTCATTTTTTCTAAATGCTGGTTTTATAAAGTCTGGATGCTCATCATAATATTTTAAAAGCTTGTCTACATATTTTTGCATATTAAAAAAATATGCTTCTTCTTTCATTGGTTTTACTTCTCTGCCACAGTCTGGACATTTTCCATCTACTAATTGTGTTTCTGTAAAGAATGTTTCACAAGGTACACAATATAATCCTTCATATTCTCCTTTATATATGTCACCTGATTCCATAAATTTATCAAATATCTTTTGAACTATCTTTATATGCCTATCTTCTGTTGTCCTTATAAAGTCATTATATTGTATATCCATTTTTTCCCATAATTTTTTTGCAATATCAGCCATTTCATCAACATATTCTTGAGGAGATTTTCCTTTTTCTTGTGCTACTTGTTGTATTTTTTGTCCATGTTCATCAGTACCTGTAAGCATATATGTATCTTTTCCTTTTAATATATTTAATCTTCTCATAGAATCTGCTAATACTGTTGTATATGCTGTTCCAATATGAAATTTACCACTTGGATAATATATTGGTGTTGTAACTAAAAATGTATTTTTGTCTTCCATAATACCTCTCCTTAATACTTAATTCAATCTTTTCTCAATCAAGTCTGCTAAATCTTGAGCTTTTTTTGTTATATATTCTTGGTTTTCTCCTTCTATCATAACTCTTACTAATGGCTCTGTTCCCGAAGGTCTAATAAGTACTCTACCGTTTCCTGAGAATTCTTTTTCTAAATCTTCCATAGCTTTTTTTACTAATTCATCTTTTTCAAAGTCATATTTCTTATCATTAGAAACCTTAGCATTTATTAGAACTTGAGGATATATGTTTATTACTTTCTCAAGTTCAGAAGCTTTTGTATTTTTCTCTAACAATATTTTTAGCATCATTAAAGAAGTTAAAATTCCATCTCCTGTTGGATTATAATCTAAGAAAATTATATGCCCAGATTGTTCTCCTCCTAAATTATATCCATTTGCTAGCATTTCTTCTAATACATATCTGTCTCCAACCTTTGTTCTCTTTAATTCTATTCCTGAATCTTTTGCATATTTGGTTAGACCTAAATTACTCATTACAGTGGCTACTATTGTATCCTTTTTTAGTAATCCTTTTTCTTTCATATAATTAGATGTAATTGCTAAGATTATGTCTCCATCCATTTCATTGCCTTTTTCATCTACAAGAAGGCATCTATCTCCATCACCATCGTAAGCTATTCCTAAATCATATCCATTTTCAACAACATATTTTCTAAGCATATCTAAATGAGTTGATCCACAATCTTTATTTATATTTACTCCATCTGGTGTATTATTTATTATCGTATAGTTTATTTTTAATGTTTTAAATATTTTTTCTGCTACTTTATATGTTGCTCCATTTGCAGTATCTATTACAACCTTAAAGTCATCTCTATTATGTTTTTCTATACTTTCTTCAAAATTCTTTCTAAAGAAATATACATACTCGTCAATTAAATCTTCTCTATTTTCGGCAACTCCTATTTTTTCATTTACTGCTGAAAGATCATTTAATTTACCAGAATCCATTATTTCTTCAATTTCTTCTTCTATATCATCAGGTATTTTAGTTCCTTTATTGCTGAAATATTTAACTCCATTAAACTCAAATGTATTATGAGATGCAGAAATAACTACACTTGCGTCTGCATTTAACTTTTTAGTCAAGTAAGCTACTGCCGGTGTTGGTATTACTCCTAAATGTTTTACATTTGCTCCATAGCTTAGGAAACCTGCTGTCATTGCACTTTCTATTAATGACCCTGATATTCTTGTGTCTCTACCTATTAAAATTGTAGGGCTATGATCGGTATGTTTAGATAATACATATGCTCCTGCTTTTGCAACCTTGTATACCAATTCTGGTGATAGTTCTGTATTTGCAATTCTCCTTATCCCGTCTGTTCCAAAATATTTTCTCATGATTTTACCTCCTATTTTTCAAGCAAATATAGACTAAGGGTAGCTTAGTCTATACAATACATTATATTCTCTATTTTAATGGTATATCTCTATATTTAATATTTGATATAATAGATATTATTGCTATTACTGTTATTATTACTAACACCCAAATTAAAATCTTTGTAGTTCCTGCCGCTGGTAATTTATTTTGATTTACTGTTGTATTAGCTGTATTTGATGTATTAAGCTTATTATTGGCAACATTATTTGAATTTAGGTTTTTAATACTATTATTAGTTGTTTCATTTCCAATAGTATTATTAGTTATATTAGTAGATTGATTTGCTGCTACATTTTGTTGTAGTGGTGATGTATTTGTTTGTTCGCTTTCCACTTGTAAAGTGCTATTTTCATCCGCTCTTTTAGGTCTACTTGCTGAAGCGGTACTTTCACCTCCTGATATACTAACCTCTTGTTCATCTACAGGATTTTCAGATGTCAAACTGGCCATAGTCATTGCTGATACAGTATTATCTATATCTGAGGTATTATTTTCTGTAATTTCATTGCCAAGTGTTTCATTTATTATATTATTGTCTATTACATTATTAGCAGATTCATTTACATCTAATGTTCCCTCTACTGTTGTATTATTTTCATCTATAGTATTTTCTGATTCATCCTCATTTTGTGAAATTTCTGTTGATGCAGTTTCAGTTGTTTTTCCAAGTATCATTTGAACAGTAGTTAAATCTTCTGAAACTATGCTATATACTGTAAAGCCTATTAATAATATTGAAGCTAATATTAATCCTACAATTTTTTTTCTTATCATAATACTCCCTCTTTTGCATTTTACATTTTATTAGGAACTTCTATACCTAATAGTTTTGTTCCAGATTTTATTATTGAACCCACCATGTATGTAAGATATATTCGTGCTTTGCTTTCTTCTGCATTATCTGAAATAATCTTATTATCATTATAGAAATTGCTATATTTTTGTGCTAAATCTATTAAATATCTTGATATAATTGAAGGCTCATTTTTTTCTGAAGCTTGTACAATTATATCATTATATAAATATGCTAATTTAAATATATCAATACAAACTGGATTTGTCAATTGTTTTATATCTATATTGTCTATATTGGGAATATTTTCAATTTTACTAATTATACTATTAGTTCTTACATATATATATTGTAAATATGGACCTGTTTCTCCCTGAAAATTAAGCATATCATCCCAATCAAATATTTCATCTTTTATCCTACTGTTTGATAAGTCATTAAATATAACTGCTCCAATACCAACTTTTTTTGCAACTTCTTCTTTATTTTCTAAATCCGGATTCTTTTCTTCTATTATTTTCTTTGCTCTTGCTATGGATTCATTTAATATTTCTTCTAGTTTTATTACAGTTCCTTCTCTTGTGGACATCTTTCCGGTTTTTAACCTTACCATTCCAAATGGTACATGTATTAATCCATCTGTATATTTTTTATCTATTCCTAATAATTTCGCTACTTCAAATACTTGCTTAAAATGTAGGTTTTGTTCATATGCTACAATGTATAAACATTTATCAAAATCATATGTTCTACTTCTATATAATATTGCTGCTAAATCTCTTGTTGCATATGTTGTAGATTCATTTGATTTTTCGATAATAAGAGGTGGCATGCCCTTATCTTCTAAATCTACAATCTTAGCTCCTTGTGATTCTTTTAGTAAATTTTTTCTTTCCAAAATTTCTACAACTTCTGGCATTTTATCTGTATAGAATGCTTCTCCATTCATTGAATCAAATGATACGCCTAAAATATCATACACTCTTTGAAATTCTTTTAAGCTCAAGTTTTTTAGCTTTTCCCATATTTCTAAACAATATTTATCGCCATCTTCTAATCTTTTAAAATTTTCTCTACAAGCTTCAAGTACAGTCTTATCTTCTTTACACAGTTCATTTATTCTAACATAAATTTTAGTTAATTCATCTATAGGATTGTTTTCTAAATCGTATTCTGAACCCCATCTCTTATATCCTTCAATCATTTTTCCAAATTGTGTTCCCCAATCTCCTAAATGATTGATTCTAATAACATTATATCCTAGCGCTTTATAAATATTATATAAAGACGCTCCTATAACTGTTGAACGTAAATGTCCTATATGGAATGGTTTTGCTATATTAGGTGAAGAATAGTCTATTACAATATTTTTTCCTTCACCTATTTTAGATTTTCCATAATTTTCTCTTTGTTTATCAAATTCTTGTAATACTGCTTTTACAAGAGTTTCTTTATTCAAATATATATTCAAAAATCCATTTAAAACTTCTAGTTTTTCTATAATATTATTATCTATTTTAATGTTATCTTTTATTTGATTTGCTATTTCTACGGGAGACTTTTTTAATTCTTTTGCCATTCTAAAACAAGGAAAAGAATAATCTCCCACTTCCAAATTTTTAGGTGTTTCTATATACTCTTTTATTTCGTTTTCATTCATATCAATTGTTTTTGAAATCATTTTAGCAATTTCTTGTTTAAAATCTAGCATAATATACCTTCTTTCATTATTGCCATCTATTTTCCTAAACATATTCCTATGTCTAGAGCTGTTTTTACTAAGTCATTATCCATAGTAACATTTCTTACATTACTATTTTCTGTTCCTCCTTGCACAGCTCCTAATTCTTTGTTATTGCCTACCACTTCTTCTAGGTTAACATAATCTAACTTTCCGTTTTTTAATACAGTAAGTACTCCAAATTTTCCTTCCATTGCTAGTTCCATTGCTTTAGCTCCATATTTAGTAGATAACACTCTATCATATGCTGTTGGAGTTCCACCTCTTTGCATATATCCTAATATTGTGCATCTAGCTTCTAATCCTGTTAATTCTTGAAGCATTTTTGCTACTCTTTGTCCTTCTCCACCATATTTAATACTTATTCCTGCTTTATCATCTATTCCTTCTGCTGCATGTGAAGTTGCTTCTCCACCCTTAGGGAATGCACCTTCTGATACAACAACTACACTAAATCTCTTTCCTACTGCTATCCTTTTTTTAATTGCTTCTGCTGCTTTATTAATATCATAAGGAATTTCTGGGATTAATGCTACATCAGCTCCTCCTGCAATTGCTGATTCTAGTGCTATCCATCCGGCTGATCTTCCCATTACTTCTAGTACCATTATTCTATCATGTGTTTCTGCTGTTGTATGTAATCTATCTATTGCTTCTGTTGCAACTGACACTGCTGTATTATATCCAAATGTAACGTCTGTACAAGCAACATCATTATCAATTGTCTTTGGAACACCTATAACATTTATTCCTTTTATAAAAAGGTCTCTTGCTCCTTTTTGCGTACTATCTCCTCCTAATGTAAAAACACAATCAAAGCCTGCATCTTTTACATTTTGAACACATTGGTCTGATAAATCTTTATATTCTATCGTTCCATCTGGGTTTTCTACTTTATAATGGAATACTATTGCATTTGTTGAAGATCCTATAATAGCTCCTCCTTTTTGTAGAATTCCTGATGCTTTTGGGTTTCCATCTAATCTTATATAATTATTATTAACTAATCCTCTATAGCCATCTATATAACCATAACATTCTATTCCATTTACTTCTGCAGTTTTTTTAATTGCACGTATTACTGCATTTAATCCTGATACATCTCCACCATTAGCTAAAATTGCAACTTTTTTAATCATATTCTTTTCCTCCCTATTACATTAATTTTTCACTTGTTTCTTTTAGATTTTTAAAGCCTGTTTGTCTTAATATTTCGTAAGTTACTATTGCAACGGCATTTGATAAATTTAAACATCTTATACCTTCAATCATCGGAATTCTAACTGTTTTATCAAGATATTGCTTCATAATATCTTCTGACAATCCCTTTGTTTCTTTACCAAACAAAATAAATATTTCTTCCATTTTGCTGTAGTCAGGTTCAGTGTATTTATGTGTTCCCTTTGATGTCACAAAAAACATATTATTTTCATTTGGATTATACTTTTTTAAGAATTCATTGAAAGAGTCATGTTCTTCTATTTCTAATTTATCCCAATAATCCAATCCGGCTCTTTTTAAATATCTATCTGATATCTGAAAACCAAATGGTCTTACTAAATGTAGTTTTGCTCCTGTAGCAGCACAAGTTCTTACTATGTTTCCTGTATTTTGTGGTATCTCCGGTTCAACTAAAACAATATTTAGTTTCATTTCGTCATCTCCTTACAATAGTAGTATCTTTCTAACATATATATTTTAATTGTAATCTTTAAGAAAATCAACATCTATTTAAAAATATTTAAATAAAAAATACTATTCTTATTAATTTGATAAGAATAGTATTTTAAATTTATTTATTACTTATATGTACATCTTCGATATTACAATTTAATTCTCTTGTAACTATATTCTGAACCTGTGCAATTTGTTCCTGTTTTAGTTGTTCAGATTTCAAAATTACACTTACACTTTTATCGTTAACAAATATAACAACATCTTCAAATCCTTTTGTTTTTATTAAATTCTCTGCTATCATTATAGCATTTTTAGTAGTGTTAATTTTAGTTATTTCTTCTGTTGCTACTGTTTTTTGTTCTTGTGATATTCCGTTATTATCAATTATTTTTTGATAGCTTTCTATCATCTGAGAATACATTGTATCTCTTCCTAGTTTTGATGTTGTAAAATACTCATCTTTAGTTTTTGAACTTGTTTCTATGGTATTATCTTCCTTTGCAGCTATACTATTTGAAGTGTTGCTATTACTTGTATTGTTATTCTCCTCTATTTCTGTATTAGAATTTACTAATTTAGCTTCTTCTGTTTGATTAACAACTTCATTTTGCACTCCTTCTGCAGAAACTGGTGTATTTTCTAAATTTGTATTATAATTTAAGTATCCTGCTACTATTAGCATTAATGCTGTTACAAAAATAATTACTTGGTTTTTTTTAATAGTTTTCATAATATCCTCCTTTACTTAACAATCATTTCAAAAACTTGAATTTTGTGTGTTGCAAGTCCTGTTACTGCTTCTACAGCCTGTATAATATTAGTTTTTACATCTGCATTTGATGCTCCTTGAGCAGTAATTATTGCTCCTTCAATTTTAGGCATTACTGTTTTTTGTGTAATTGGTTTTTTCTCTCCATTATCTTCTTCATATATAACATCTTTTTGAGTATCACTCTCTTTTATAACTCTTGTCCCTCCTGTTTCATCTTTCTCTTCTGTAGATGTTTCTTTGGTATTTTCATTGTACATTGCAACAATTTGACTACTTTCTGAATATGTTATTAATACATCCACTTGCCCAACTCCATTAATTTTTTCTAATATATTTTTTAAATTTGTTCTTAATTTATCTTCACTAGTAATTTCTTCATCTATAGGTTCATCTGTTTTCGCTAATTGCTTATCAGTATCCAGATTTGTATTTGACTCTTTGTTATCTGTATTCCATATAGCATTAATTGCAATTATAGTAACTATTAAAATAATTATAAAAACCACTAAATTTTCTATTTTCTTTTTATTATCTTTTACGTCGCTTTTATTTATTACTACACCTTTTATTTTTTGAAACTTCTCTCCCATATCTCTTCTCCTTTCAGTTTATTTGAATATATTTTTCAGCAATACTATATGTATTACTCAAATATTCTTTAAGTTCTTTTATTTCTAAATTAGTTACATTACTTTTCTTTTCTTCAACCTTATTGCTGGTATTATTATTTATTTCTATTTTATTTACAGATATATCATTTATTGTTTTTGTTTCCTCTATATCACTTCTATCTATTTTCATTGTTATTTTATCTATATTTCCATAATTTTCTTCTCTCGTATTAATTTCAATTTCTAGTTCATTTACTTTATATCCTTTATTGCTTAATTTTTGTTTAATATCTGTTTTTATATTTTCAGTGTATATTTTTTCAATATTATTATCATTACTTTTAGTTAATTCATTTGATGTAACTTGATATGTAGTATTAAAATATTTTTCATAATCATCTGGATCAAATTCAAAATCCTTTCCCTTAATTGCAGATACAATTGGAGTAATTATTGAAAAAAGTATATAAACTCCTATAACTAATTTTATATACTTTTTATTTTTACCTTCTGGTAATATCATTTCTATAATGGTGGCAATAATTACTGCCATAATAATTCCTTTTGCCCAATTACTTATCCATCCTACCATATTAAAATCCCTTCGTTTACCTATACATAAGTCCACTATTAGATATTTTTAAAACTAAAGTTATTCCAATAATTAGCATTACTGAGATACTACAAAGAATTGCTAATAATATTTTAAAGGTATCTCCCATTTCTCCTAATAGCTTTACAATTTTATCATCAGCTATTGGTTCACATATAGCTGCAGTTAGTTGATATGTTAAGGTAATTACTGCAAGCTTTATAATTGGTGCAATACAAATTATTATAATAACAATTAAACCAACTATCCCAACTGCATTTTTTAATATTGTTGAACATCCAATTACAGTATCTACTGCATCTCCTAATATTTTTCCTACCACTGGTATAAAGTTTGATACTGCTGCTTTTGTGGCCTTTGCTGTTATTCCGTCAACACTACTACTTAATGTTCCTTCTAATGAAAGAATTCCTACAAATATTGTAAGAGTTATTCCTATAACCCATACTGTACTGGATTTTAACATTTGTGGTATTCTTTCAATTTTTATTTTATCTGAAATTTTAGATATTATAGATAACGCTGTGCTAACTAAAATTACTGGTACTATTATTGATTGAAAAATGTTTGAAATAAAATTTATTACAAATAGTATAACTGGTTCTAAGATATTTGCTGATACTATACTTCCAGTAGTTATCATAAGAGTAATCAAGAGTGGTATAAGCATTTGTATAAATCCTGTCATATTTTCTATAGCATCTTTTGTCATTTTAATAATATCTGCAAAATTAGACATTATTACTGTAGCTATTAAAATATATTGAACATAATATGTAATTTGAGAAACACTTTTATTTTCTAAGCTATCACTTATACTTTTTAAAACACTATGTATTAGAACTATTACTAAAATACTTCCGCATTATTTTTATTGCATCTTTAACTTCTTTGCCAAGAATATTAAATAGGCTTTTATATACATTTTCATTTTCTATTTTTCCTGTAATAGCAGAATTTATTAAAGCTTGTACATCTACTCCTTCTAAATTTTCATCAACATATCTTTGTGCTTCTGAAACAAAATCAGATAAATTCAAGCTTTCTTTTTGAGATTGTAAAATTTCTTCATTTTCTGCAAGTACTACTCTTTGACATACAAATACTATAAGCAACAATAGAAATGTTATTTTTAATATTTTTTTCATATATTCACCTTTATGGTAATATTTCTATTACACTTTCTAATAAGCTAGATATTATTGGAATTGATATTGAAATTATTAATATCTTACCTCCTAGATCTATTTTATTTGCAATAGAACTTTCTCCTAAATCTTTACATATGCTTACTGCAAATTCTGTTAATATTGCTATTCCAGTAATCTTCAATAATATCTCTAAAAATTCTCTATTTATACTTACTTTAGTTGATAATGCAGTTAGTAATCCTATTATTCCTGTAATCTTATCTATAATAAGTAGTATAATAATGACGCCTGCTATTAATGATATATAAACAGAAAACTCCGGTTTATATTGTTTTATAACAATTATTAATATTACAGAAATTAATCCTATTCCCAGTATTTTAACTATTTCCATTTATACTACCACCTCTTTTTATTATTTTGTAATTATAAATTGAAAATAGTTCTTACTGTATTAAATAATGAACTTATTTCTTTGATTACCATTGTAAGTACAATTATTAGTCCTCCTAGAGTTGTCATCATTGCTTGATCTTCTCTGCCTGCTCTTACGAGAACTTGATGTAATACTGCTACTAAAATTCCTATAGCTGCTATTTTAAATAATAGATTAATATCCATAACTTTTTCCTTTCTAAATCAAAAGTATAACTATAGTAATACCTATTACATTTCCTAAAGTTTTATATAATTTTTCATTCTTTAACTTTTCTCTTTCCGCTTTATCAATTTGTACATCTAATAGTTTTTTAGTTGCTTCTATTTCTCCAACTTGTCCTTCCAAATCTGTCTTTCCTAGTAGTTTTTCCATGTTAATTAATATTGTTTTATCTTCTTCTGTAAATGATGTTTTCCCATCATTTATTGAATTTCTCCACGCTTGTCCTGCATTCATATTTTGTTTCATGTATTTTATTGAACTCGTAAATATATTTGATATATTTTCTTTTGTTGTTTTAGATATTTCTACAAAAATATCTGGTATTGTTTCATATGTATATCTCATTTTGGTTTTCAACATACTAAGTGCATTTTGCATTTCTTGTAGATCTCCTACTCTATTACTATATTGCTTGGCCATTATGTATCCAATTCTAGAAGATGTAATAAATATTAAAAACAAAAAACATATTTTTATAATTTGCATAATATCTTCCTTCCCTTTTATTATTTATATTCAAGCTTACTAATTTTTAGAACCTAATTTTTTAAAAGTTGATATTTTTTGTCTTCTATATTTAGACAATAAACTTTATCAATTTCTCCTTTTATTTTATTGTTTAAGAAAATAAGTCTTTCAAATATTCTATTATCTAATAATGTTTTCAAGACTGGATTTAATTCTATATCGTTTAAATTTTTACCATGTGCCGTAAATATTCCTTTAACTCCAGAACATGTTGCATAATTTATAGCCTCAATATCTTCATATTTTCCTATTTCATCTGCAACTATGACTTCTGGTGACATTGATCGTATCATCATTTTCATTCCAATTGATTTTGGACAATTATCTAGTACATCTGTCCTTATTCCCATATCATTTTGAGCATTTCCTTTATACATTGCTGCAATCTCTCCTCTTTCATCTACTACACTTACTGTTCTTTTAGTAATATCACTTATTTGTCTTACAATATCTCTTAATATTGTCGTTTTACCAGAAGCCGGTGGAGATATTATTAATGTATTGTATACTCTTTCGTCATCTACAATATATGGCATAACCTTATTTGCAGCTCCTATTATTTGTCTTGCAATTCTAAAATTTAATCCTGATATATAATTTATATTAATTACTCTTTGTCCATCTCCAACAACATTTCCTGTTATTCCTATTCTGTGGCCACCTTTTACAGTTATATATCCTTCACATATCTGTGTTTGATAAGAATATATTGAATTGTCACATAACTTTTCTAATGTTTCTAAAATATCTTGTGTTGTTATATTAAGCTCTAACACATTTTCTCTTTCTGAGAATTTTAATATAATTGGTTTATTATTTCTCAACCTTATTTCTTCTAGTATTTCTTTTCCACTTATATTCTCTAATAATTTTTCTCTTATTCTATTATTAAAATACTTTAGTATATCTTCATACATAGCCCATCTCCAGTTTCTGCTCCTATATCAATAAAAAAAGAGCATATATATATTAATATATATATGCTCTTTTTTATATTTTTAGAACTATTTTTATTATTCTTCCCAGTTATGATATACATTCATTACGTCATCTAAATCCTCAAGACTATTTAATAATCTTTCCATTTTTTCTGCACCTTTTTCATCTAATTTTACATATGTATTAGGTACCATTTGTACTTCTGCTTCTACAAATTCAACTCCCGCATTTTCTAATGCTTCTCTTACCTTTGAAAAGTCTTCTGGTGCTGTAGTTATTTCATAGCATTCTTCTTCTGATGTAAAGTCTTCTGCTCCACTATCTATTGCTAATAGCATTAATTCATCTTCATCTAGATTAGAATTCACTTTGTCTATTACTATTACACCTTTTTTATTAAACATATATGATACACAGCCTGTTGTTCCTAAATTTCCACCTGCTTTATCGAATACATGTCGTACATCTGCTGCTGTTCTATTTCTATTATCTGTACTTGCTTCTACTATAACAGCAACTCCATTTGTGCCATATCCTTCATATACTATTTCTTCATAGTTTTCATTATTTCCAGCTCCTGAAGCTTTTTTTATAGCATTATTTATTGTATCATTTGGCATATTATTTGCCTTACATTTAGCTATTACATCTTTTAATTTAGAGTTTCCTGCAGGGTCAGGACCTCCTTGTTTTACAGCTATTAAAAGTTCTCTTCCTAATTTAGTGAATATTTTTCCTCTTGCTGCATC
>CALXZQ010000017.1 GCA_944393275.1 uncultured Clostridia bacterium | reverse complement strand
GCAATTGCATCAGGGTTATGTCTTATTCTATCATCATCAGATATAGTAGATAAATTCCTTTGTATTAATTGTATCCTCTTATTCTTTATTTTTTGAACATCTTGTTCAACTAAATCAGAACCCTCTAGATTATATTTCTTAATATATTCTGGTACTACTTCTCCTGTATCATAAACACAATAATCCATTATATCTTGCCCAGCATGATCTAAAATAGCATTTACATGATCTGAAACTCCATAATTATCAGTTTGTCCTGGTTCTGTCATAATATTACATATATATGTCTTAATCGCTTTACTTTCTTTAATTGCTTTAGTTACTCCATTTACAAGTAGATTTGGTATAACGTTTGTATATAGACTTCCTGGTCCTATTACTATACAATCTGCATTCTTTATAGCTTCAATTACATCTGGAGTTGTCCTACAATTTGTTGGTGAAATATATACTCTATTTATTTTTGTAACTCTTTCATATACAACTTGTGGTATTTTTTCTTTATCATCTACAACTATCCCATTATCTAGCTCTGCACAAATTTTCATTTCATCTAGGGTAACAGGTAAAACTTTCCCTACCATATTAAATATTTTATTTGAATTTTTTATGGCACTAGAGAAATCTTGAGAAATCTTTTTCATTGTACTAAAATATATATCTGAAAAAGATAGGTCTTTTAATTTTCCTCTTTTAAATTCTATATTAAGAAGTTTTTCCATTATTTCATCATTATCAGAAAGTGCTATTATACTATCTTTAATATCATCTAAAGGAAGTACATCTAAATCTTTTCTTGAAATAGAAGGTAGTTTTCCATAAGCTGATACTGTTACTACTGCAGTTATATTGCTTGTATATTTTTTTAATCCTTTTATAACTGTATTTAATCCTGTTCCTCCACCTATTACAACAATATTAGGTCCTTCAGAATATATTTTTTTATTAAATATTAATGAATGTAAGTTTATATTTTTCTTATTTAACATTCTATCATCACTGGCTTCAATTAATATTTCTAATGTTCTTTTTTGCATACAAACAACACCTATCACTATAAGTGTAAAACCAATAACAAAAGATACGATTACTCTTAAGATATCTAATGGTACTAAACTTTTCATTACTAATACTTCTGCTAGCCCATAGCATGATAATACTACTCCTAATAGTATTGTAAATATCCATCTTTTCATTTTTGAACTATTTTTAAACCAATCTAAGAATCCTTTCATAATAACATCCTTTCAATACTTATTCACCTATAATTTTTATTTCTAATTGTATATCATATCCAAATTTTTCTTTTACCTTTTGTTTTATAATTCCAATAAGTTTTAAAACTTCTTCTGCAGTTGCTTTTCCTTTATTTATAATAAATCCTGCATGTTTTTCTGAAACTTCTGCTCCACCTACATTATATCCTTTTAGTCCACATTCATCTATAAGTTTTGCTGTTATAAATCCATTTCCTCTTTTAAATGTACTTCCTGCACTTGGAAATTCTAATGGTTGTGAGCTCTTTCTATAATTTGCATACTCTGTCATTATATTTTTTATCTCATCAAAGTTTCCCTTTTCTAATTTTAATTTTGTCTCTAATATAATTCCTTTCTCGTCTTCAAAAACACTTCTTCTATATTCGAACTTATGTAATTGATTGTCTATTTCTTTTATTTCGCCATCTAAAGTAATATATTTAGTAGAAATAACTACATCTTTCATTTCCCTACCATGTGCACCTGCATTCATCTTTATAGCTCCACCTATAGTTCCTGGAATTCCTGATGCAAATTCAAAGCCCGTTAATTCTTTTTTTAGTAACTTTTGTGCAAGAAATGTAAGTGTAATACCACTTCCAACAGTAGCAATTCCTGTGTTTTCATTTATTTTCAAATTATCTAATTCTGGCTTTAAGGTTATTCCTCTTATACCATTATCTTTTATTAGTAAATTTGTACCATTTCCTACTATTGTTAATTCTATTTTATTTTTATTTACATATTCAAGTATTTTTTCTATATCTTCTAGACGTTTTGCTATTATATATATATCTGCAGGTCCTCCTATCTTAAAAGAAGTATGTTTAGACATTGGTTCTTTTTCAAATACTTTTGACTCTTGTGAAATTATATTTAATATATCTTCATAGATTTCTTTATTCAAAAAAACACTCCCTAACATTTTAATTTTAAGATTCTATAAATTTTATAACCTCATCTATACTACTTTTAGGAGTTGAAGCTCCTGCCATTATTCCTATTTTTTCAAATGTTTTTACATATTCTTTGTCTATTTCTTTGTATGTCTCTACTATGATAGCATTTTCTACATATCTTTTTGATATATCGTATAACTTATTTGTATTAGAACTATTTTTTCCTCCAATTATAATCATTAGATCTACTTTTTTAGATAATTCTATTGCTTCATTTTGTCTTAGCGTAGTTGCATTACATATAGTTTTGTTTACTTCAAGTTTTACATTTTCGTCAATACTTTCTCTTATCTTCTCAACTATTTCATCAAATTTTAATCCATTAAATGTAGTTTGGGCAACAACTAATATTTTGTTCTTATTTGATTTCTTTATTTTATTTATTAATTCTGGAACATCCTCTACTTTGTTAATTTTGCTTTTATATTCGCCGCAAAAACTATATGTACCAATTACTTCAGGATGTTCGTATTCTCCTATTAGAACTATATAATATCCGTTTTTAGCATATTCTTCTACTAAATCATGAATTAATAACACTTTGGTGCAAGTATAATCTAGTAATTCTATATTCATCTCTTTAGCTTTTTCATATACTGATTTTTCAACCCCGTGAGCTCTAATAATAACTCTGTCTTTACCTTCTGAAATATCATTTATTATTTTTAAACCTTTCTTTTCTAGGTCTTCAATAACTTCCTTATTATGCACAAGCTCACCTAAGCAATATACTTTTTTATATTTTTCTAGATCTTTTTCTGAGTTTTTTACTGCTCTGCTAACTCCTCCACAGAAGCCTGCAGTTTTCCCAAGTAATATTTCCATATGATTCTCCTAATTTTATATATTTTACAGTGCAAATTATATCACATATTTTTCATAGTGTCTATTACTGATTTTACATGATTTTAATAATATTTTTTAATTTAACATTTATATAATATGTATATTTTTGTTTATTGTTCATATAAAAAGGAACACTTATATTTTCATACAAGTGTCCATATTTATTGTAAATTTATATTTACTTTTTGTAATCTATTTTATTAACTTCGTTTATTATCTGACCTTTCATACCTATTATTAAATCTTTATTTCCATTTAAAGTATTATATTTAAGTACTGTAAACTCTGGATATATATATTCTATGCTTCCTCCGTCACTATATAAATGTGCTTCACAAACACCATATTTTTCATCTAATTTAATATATTCTAATATATCATTGGTTGTAATAATATTTTGTTTTAATGCATCTTTTAAATTATATACCATATCTTTTTCTATTGTTATTAGTGCATCTCCTCCAAATGTATATATTCCAAAATCTGTATTATCAAACTCATTTATTTGGGCAATTTCTTCTATCCCCATATGTTTTTCTTGCACATAATTTAATTCAAATTTTTGTTTATATACTGAGCCTTCTAAATTATATTCACATATTATAGGAACTTCTATAATTTCCATATATGTATTAAAATATAGCTGAACTTTATCATTATCTATTTTTCTTTTAATTTGCCATCTAGCTTTATCAAACTTTTCAGTTTTACCATCTTTTTCTAATTCATAATATCCATAATAATTTTGATATTCTTCTGCTGTATTTACTACTCTACTTTCTACTGTAGTATTTTGTGAATTATTATACATTTTATCATACTCACCAGGTATGTATTTTAATAATATTATTTCATTATCAGATATAATTTTTAGTGTTCTTTCTTCTCCCATGTGTTCATTATTAAGATTTATAAATTCATCTATTAGATTTTCATTTTTTATAATTCCATTTTTAATATTAACTTCATCATCTTCAATTAATTCTTCTTGTATTTGTTCACTATTTGAAATTGCACCTGTTATAAATCTATTAAACATGTACATTTCTACTTTTGATATAGAGTCTTCATTTTTTTCTATTTCAACTTTATATCCAAGTCCATAATATGTATTTGAATCTTCCATTTGCCATGCAAAAATGGGCATTTTAAGATTAGAACATCTCATATAATCTACCACAAATATGACTATATAACTAACTAGTATAGCAGCTATAATACCAATTACTATTTTTACACTTTTTTTCATTTTACCACCTTTACCCCTTCTATTATTTAGACTTTTTATGTCTTGGTTTTAGTTGGTACTTTTTTGAAAAAATTATTGTAAAAACTAAAAATATAATTGAAATCGTAATTAATATAACCCCTGTACTATTTAGTTTATTCTCTACTATTGGCTCTTCTTTTATATCATCTACTACTTCGCTTTGAATAATATCTTCATCATTTATACCATTATTATAGTCAAATAAATTATTTTCTGATTTCGTGTTAGTATCTTCCCTTATAGTATTTTGTATGGTTGCATTCTGAACCACATCGTTTTTTGATGTTTCCTCTTCAAATATCTCATCTTGAAATTGTTCTTTTATAAATAGTGTTTTTATTCCTAGTGTTAAAGTTATTATAAACATTGCAAGATTACTTAATATCATTTTTAATGAATGTAATGATTTATAATATCTCCATTTTACTGTACTTACTGGTTCTTCTACTACTTTACTTATTTCTTCAAAAGACAATTCTCCCAATATTTTTAGTGATACGATTTCTTTTTCCTTGTCATTCAGTTTGCTAATTAATTTATTGTACTCAATACTATCTATTATTTTTTCAATGTCCTGGTTTTTATCTTCCACACTATATATTTCATCTATATTAACATTTGTTTTCTGCTTTTTAAGATAGGTTAGTGTTTCATTTTTAGTTACTGCATATAACCAAGAAAACTCTTTATCTGTTGGAAGTTTTTCAATATCTAAAGTATAAATTTTAGTATAAACTATTTGAACAATATCTTCAGCATCATCCTTATTTTTTAATATACTAAATGCAATTCCATATACTAGTTTGTTATATTTTTTATATAACTCTTCTACTCCGGATTTATTACCAGTTTTTATACTTTCTATTATATTTTTTATTTCTTTATAATTTGATTTTGACATATTTTTTCCTTTATAATTTATTTTAATACAAAAAAGAGTTAAAAATATAATACACTAATTTATAAATTAGTTCAATATTTTTAACTCTCTTTATTTATTCTTATCCAAATAATCCTCTTTTTTTAATTGGAGGTTGTTCATTCATTGTCTTTGCTAACTCTACTAATAATTCTCTTTGTTCTTTTGTCAAACGCTTTGGTGTTTGAACAATAACATTAAATATAAAATCACCTTGCCAATTTGAATTTACATTTTTAAATCCTTTATTTTTAATAACAAACTTGGCTCCTGTTTGTGTACCTTCTGGTATTTTGTATTTTTCCTTTGTTCCGTCTACTAATGGTATTTCAAGTTCTGCTCCTAATGCAGCTTGTGTTATAGTAATTGGTATTTCACAAAGGACATTATCACCTTTTCTTGTATATATACTATGTCTTTTTAGATGCACTACAATATATACATCTCCTTTAGGTCCACCGTTTATTCCAAGCTCTCCTTCATTTTCTAAGACTACTGGCTGATTATCGTTTATTCCTGCAGGTATTCTTATATTTATTTTTACTTGTTTTCTTACTTTTCCTTTTCCTCTACAATTTGTACAAGGTTCTTGTATTATTTTTCCTGTACCTCCACATGCCGAACAAGTTCTAGTTGTTTGCATTTGGCCTAATAATGTATTTTGAACTTGTCTTATTTGTCCTGTTCCATGACAAGTGTTACAAGTTACTTTACTAGTTCCAGGCTTAGCACCTGATCCATGGCAGATAGAACATTCTTCACTTCTTGTTATATTAATATCTTTATTTACTCCGGAGAATGCTTCCTCAAATGTTATTTCAATATCTAATTTTATATCTGCACCTTTTCTTGGTCCATTATTCTGTCTTGAGCTTCTTCTTCCAAATCCTCCGCCAAATATTGAAGAGAATATATCACCTATATCACCCATATCTCCCATATCAAATCCATTGAATCCAGATGTAGAGTAAGAATAATATCCATTTTGTCCTCCACCAAATCCTTGTGGTCCATCATGACCAAATTGATCATACATTTTCCTTTTTTGTGGATCTGATAAATTTTCATATGCTTCATTTACTTCTTTAAATTTTGCTTCCGCTTCTGCTTTATTGTCTGGATTAGCATCAGGATGATATTTTTTTGCAAGTTTACGATATGCCTTTTTTAATTCCTCATCAGTAGCATTTTTGTTTACTCCCAATACTTCATAATAATCTCTCTTATTTGCCATTTTTTCCTCCTAGCTTAAAATGTTCTTTTATTGTATTTAGTATCATTATCTTTTTTATAGTTTCTTGTCATATTAATATTATGTTTTTCTATATATGCACTAGAAAACTCTTCTGGAGTTATTTCAAGTCTATTTAGTACTTCTATATAGTAGTTTTGTACATCTGTTATTTCTTCAAGGAATCTCGCTCTAATTTCAGGATTTTCCATTATTTGTTCAATTCCTTTTTTCTTAATAATAGATATGCACTCTCCAATTTCTTCTACCATGTATAGAATATGATTTTTAGCATCATTTGGAGATGCTTTACTCCATTCATTTTTATGTGCTTCTTGTAATTCCTCCTGCATATGCTTCATTTCTGATATAGTTAAGTCTTTTGCTGACATAGTTTCTCCTTTTTTACTAAATTTTGAGGTTGGATTTTATGCTTTTTATTCTTCCAACCTCCAATAATTCATTTTATGCTATGTTATTATTTATTATTATCTCCATCTTCTTCTACTTTGTAGTCTGCATCATATACATTATCATTTGTGTTAGTTTCTCCAGCTTCTGCATTTGGATTTGCACCAGTATTTGGATTTGCTGTTTTATACAATTTTTCTGTTAATTCATAAAATACTGTTGTTAATTTTTCTGTAGCTGTTTTAATGCTTTCTGTATCTGAACCTTCTAATGCTTTTTTAACATTTTCAATTTCAGTCTCTACTTTTGCTTTTTCTTCATTGCTTATTTTATCTCCTAAATCTTTCATAGTTTTTTCACTATTATATATTAGGCTTTCTGCATTATTTCTAACTTCAATTTCCTCTTTTTTCTTTTTGTCTTCTGCAGCATGAGCTTCTGCATCTTTAACAGCTTTATCTATATCTTCATCTGTTAGATTTGTTGATGCTGTAATAGATACTTGTTGTTGATTTCCTGTTGCCATATCTTTTGCTGATACGTGAACTATACCATTTGCATCTATATCAAATGTAACTTCTATTTGAGGTACTCCTCTAGGTGCTGCTGGTATTCCTGTTAATTGGAATCTTCCTAATGTTTTATTATATGCTGCCATTTCTCTTTCACCTTGTAGTACATGGACTTCTACACTTGTTTGTCCGTCAGCTGCTGTAGAGAATATTTGAGATTTTTTAGTTGGTATTGTTGTATTTCTTTCAATTAATTTTGTAAATACTCCACCATATGTTTCAATTCCTAATGATAATGGTGTTACATCAAGTAATACTAAGTCTTTAACATCTCCTGATAATACACCACCTTGAATTGCCGCTCCTATAGCAACACATTCATCTGGGTTAATTCCTTTGTCTGGTTCTTTGCCAGTTATTCTCTTAACCATTTCTTGAACACAAGGTACTCTTGTAGAACCACCAACTAATAGAACTTTATGAATATCATTTGCAGTTATTCCTGCATCTTTCATGGCTTGTTCTACTGGTTTTCTTGTAGCTTCTACTAAGTCACTGATTAATTCTTCAAATTTAGCTCTTGTCAAAGTGATATCTAAATGTTTTGGTCCTGTACTATCTGCAGTAATAAATGGTAGATTAATTTGTGTTTGTTGCATTCCTGATAATTCAATTTTTGCTTTTTCTGCTGCTTCTTTTAATCTTTGCATTGCCATTTTATCTGTTTTTAAGTCTATTCCGTTTGATTTTTTAAATTCTGATACTAAATAATCGATAATTTTTTGATCAAAATCATCTCCACCTAAGTGTGTGTTACCATTTGTTGATAGAACTTCGAAAACTCCATCTCCTATATCTAGTATAGAAACATCGAATGTTCCTCCACCTAAGTCATATATCATTATCTTTTGATCTTGTTCTTCTTTATCCATTCCATATGCAAGTGCTGCTGCTGTTGGTTCATTTATAATTCTTAATACCTCTAGTCCTGCTATTTTTCCCGCATCTTTTGTTGCTTGTCTTTGGCTATCACTAAAATATGCTGGAACTGTAATAACAGCTTGTGTAACTTTTTGTCCCAAATAATTTTCTGCATCAGCTTTTAATTTTTGTAAAATCATTGCAGAGATTTCTTGTGGAGAGAATTCATCTCCGTCAATATTTACTTTCTCTGCTGTTCCCATTTTTCTTTTTATTGATATAACTGTATTATTTGGATTTGTAACAGCTTGACGTTTTGCTATTTGTCCTACTAATCTTTCTCCATTTTTTGAAAAAGCTACTACTGATGGAGTAGTTCTATTTCCTTCAGCGTTTGGTATTACTACTGGTTCGCCACCTTCCATAACTGCAACACATGAGTTTGTTGTTCCTAAGTCAATACCTATAATTTTTCCCATTTTTAATTTCCTCCTTTTATGTCCTATGGACTTTTTTAATTTTTTATTTATATTTATATTTTTAATTTTATTGACTGATTAAATTCTTTTAATTGATGTATTAATTTTTTATTATTGTCTAAAAATTCTTTTGACACTTTTGATTCAAATTCTTTTCTATTCATTCTTGATAATTTTCCATTTGATAATTCTTTATATCCTAGTTCTTCTCCCAGCCAATCTGGTTTTTTGAAACTTTTGGCTGCTTCTACATTTTCAAATTCAATTTCTGCTGTCAAATGATTTTCTAAATAATCATAAAATACATCAATTTCAACTTTTAGGTTATTCTCTATTGGTACTATAATTCTTGTTTTCTTAATAGTGTTTCCAATTTTAGTTTTTAATAATTCTTCATATTCAGATTCTGTTATATAGTTTTCTATTTCATATTTTTCTGCAATACTCTGGCTTTTATCTAGAGCTTCTCCTTTAGTTTTTAATGTATACACATAATATGTATTATTATTCAATTCGTCTTGAATTTTTCTAATTCGTATCATTGTGTTAAAATCTCTGTAAATGGATGATTGCTCTATATATACTACACTTTTAATTTTCATATCTTCTGGAAAATAATTTATTGCATATTTTCTTTCTATTTCTTTATGCATTTTTTCCTCCATATTAATTTGCTACCACTACCATTGAATGTCTTATTACTTTGTTTCCTATCTTATATCCTTTTCTAAAGACTTCTTTAACTTCTTTTTCTCCTAAATTTTCATCTATAACTGAACTTACTGCTTCGTGTAATTCAGGATCAAAAGTTTCTCCAACTGATTTAATTTCTTCAACACCTTGTGATGCTAATACATCTTTAAATTGTCTTAGTACTAATTCTACACCTTGTTTATAGTTTTGATCCTCTGTTTCTGCTAATGCTGCTTTTTCTAAATTATCCATTACTGGAAGTAATACTGTTACTATATCTGATAATATTGAATTATAAAGTAATTCTCTTTCTTTTGAGCTTCTTTTTTTGTAATTTTCAAATTCCGCTAATACTCTTTTGTATCTATCTGTAACATCATCTAATTCTTCTTGTTTTTGTTTCAATAATTCCTCATCTTTTGTTAGTGGTTGTTCAGTTTCTATATTCTTGTTTTGCACTTCTTCTGTATTCTTTTTTTCTTCTGACAAAACTATGACCTCCTTTAATTTTTATTTCCTTCATTTAGTTTTTTATTTATATATTTCATTACTGAAATAACTTTTGAGTAATCCATTCTTTTAGGTCCAATTATTCCTATTGTTCCTAAATCTTTGTTGCCTACAGTATGTTTAAATGTTATTATACTAAAGTCTTTTAATTGTTCATTTTTCCCTTCTTCTCCTATATAAACATTTATATCATCTGCAACCCCTGAATTTAGTAGTTCTATCATTTCTTCTTTTGTATCTATTAAATCCATAAAGTTTTTAGCTACTTTTATACTTTTGAACTCCGGAAAATCAAATACTTTATTGGTTCCATTTAGATATACTTTACTATCTTCTTCAAGAATTTTATTCATTTGCTCAATTATAGTCCTTATAACACCTATACTATAATTTAGCTCTGATATAATATACTCTTCTAAAGGTTTGTCTATCTTACTTAATGGTTTTCCTTTAAGTCGATTGTTAAATAGATTGTTTAAAGTTTCTATTTGAGGCTCTGTTACATCTTCATCAAATTTTATAATTGTTTCTTTTATTAACCCACTATCTGTTACAATTACCACCATCATCATTCTAGTGCCTAATAATACAAACTTTATTTCCTCTATTATTTGTACTTCATTCTTCGGTCCTACTGCAACAGTTGTATAATGTGTAACTTCTGAAAGTGTCTCAGTAGTAATTCTTGTTAAATCTTCTATTTCATTCACTTTTGTTTGTAGCTTTTTCTGAATATATTTTATCTCTTCTAAACTAATGTCATCGTCTTTTATAAGTTCATCTACATAGTATCTATACCCTTTAGCTGATGGAACTCTTCCGCTAGATGTATGTGGTTTATCAAGTAAACCTATGTTTTCTAAGTGTGCCATATCGTTTCTAATTGTTGCGCTGCTATAATCTAGTCCATGATTTTTAGCTAATGTTCCTGAGCTCACTGGTTCGGCTGTGTTTATATATTCTTCTACTATTGCTTGTAAAATTTTCTTTTTCCTTTCATCTAACAACTTTTTCACCTCTTTTAGCAATCGACTATCTTGTTTGCTAAATCTTTATATATATTATATCCAATTTTAGCAGTTGTCAATACATTCTGCTAAAATTGTTTGTGAATTTTTTGTGAAATGTTTATATAAATTCCTCCCATACTAGATTGGCTAAATCTATACCTTTTTTAGTTAGTTTTATATTATCCAAATTCACTTGTAATAATCCTTCTTTTGAAAGTTTATTTATCTCTTCCCTAAATAAATAAACTGGGTTATTTACATATTTTTGTTTAAATTTAGAAATACTTACACCATCTATTTTTCTTAATCCTAACATCATATATTCTTTTTGTTTATCTAATATATCTTGGATTTCATTTATTTGTTTTATTTCAAGTAAATCTCTTACTATATACTCATCTAGATCCTCTGTATTAGAAAACCTTTCATTATTTAAATATGAATGTGCGGCAACTCCAAATCCTAGGTATTGCTCTTGGTTCCAACAGTTCATATTATGTTTTGACTCTTTTCCTTCTTTAGCAAAATTTGATATCTCATAATGTTTATATCCGTTTTCTTCCAGTTTGTTTTTTACATACCAATACATTTCTCTTTCTAAGTCTTCTGATGGTAAGATTAGTTTACCACTATTTATTTTCTTTTCTATAGGTGTATTTTCTTCTACTATTAATGAATATACAGAAATATGTTCAGGTTTTAAATCTAATATTTTGGATACATTATCCTTCACATTATCAATATTTTGGGTTGGTACTCCTATCATTAAATCTACATTGATGTTTTTAAATCCAATTTGTCTTGCCATATTATATACATTTAAGAAATCTTTATATGTATGAATTCTACCCAATATCTTTAAAATATAATCACTAGCATTTTGCAATCCTATACTTAATCTATTTATTCCTAATTTTTTATAATACTCTAATTTTTCTTTATCAACAGTTCCTGGATTTACTTCTATTGTTATTTCTACTTGCTGTTTTATATTAAAATGTTTATTTATACTATCTATAATTTGTCCAATATATTCTTTACTAATAATTGACGGTGTTCCACCGCCAATATATATTGTATTTATTAAAATTTCTGATTTACCTATCTTGCTCGCTTTAATTTCTATTTCTTGTCTTAGTTTATTTATATATTCTTCTACCTTATTGAATTTATTAGAAAAAGATATAAAATCGCAATATATACATTTTTGCTTGCAAAATGGTATATGTACATATATCCCTATTTCTTTCATTTTTTCTCCTATTTCTTCTTTAATTCGTCTGCTATTTCCATAATTTTATTTAATCTATAATTCACTCCTGATTTTCCTACAGGTTGTTTAAGCTTTTTTCCCAATTCTATTAAACTGCTATCTGGATTTTCTAACCTTAGTTCTGCTATTTCTTTTAGAGAGTCATTTAGCTCTTTAAATTTATTTTCTTTCTTCAGTAGTTTTATTGCTTCTATTTGTTTAACCGCTGCACTTACTGTTTTATTTAAATTTGCTGTTTCACAATTTACCATTCTATTTATATTATTCCTTGTTTCTTTCATTACTCTTATTTCTTCAAATTTAAGAACAGATGATGAAGCCCCTATGAATGCTAATATCTTTGAGATTTCTTCTCCTTCTTTCATATATAGTGAATATCCACTTTTTCTGTTTAACTCTTTAAAATAGATGTCAAACATTTCTAAGATGTTTTTTATTATTGTTGCATTTTCTTTATTATTAAATATTATTTCTAAATGATATTTACCATTTGGATTATTTACAAAGCCGCTTCCTAAAAAGCTTCCTCTAACTAAGGCCTTTATATTTTGCTCTTTAATCATTTCAGGGGTATCTTTTAAAACAAAGTTGTTATATATCTCTATAATATTAGTAAATTCATCTAAGTAATCTTTTTTAAATGAAATTACATACAAATTCCCTTGCATTTTTATATCATATTCAATGAACAAAGTTTTTAATAATTTGTTTAATCTATTTATATTATATTCATTTTCTGTAGAATATTTAATTTTGTTTTTTATTATATTAGTATTATTTGTTATTAAATATCCTATAAGCTCATATTTTATTGCATTCTTGTCTTTAAAAGTATTTAATCTACTTATTTCTTCTTTTATATTAGATGAAAATGACATTTCTAACACCTCTTTGCTATTATGATTCTATCATTATTTCCTAGATCTTTTTTGCAATATATATTTTTATACTGTTTTATATTTTCTAAAATTTGTATTACTTTTTCTTTTTGATTATATCCTATTTCTAGACATAAACATCCTTCTGAATTTAGATACTTATATGCATTTTCTGCAATTTGCCTATAAAATTTAAGACCATCCTTTCCTCCATCTAATGCCAAAATTGGTTCTTTTCTCACTTCTTCACTTAATGTTTCTATAACTTCAGTTTCTATATATGGAGGATTAGATACTATAATATCAAATCTATCTTGTATGTTCTCAAACATATCTGATTGTATAAAAGATATATTATTACTTTTTACAAGATTTCTTTCTGCATTAAGTTTTGCTATTTGTATAGCTTTAATACTTATATCTGTTGCAGTAATTTTGGCTTCTCTTATATTTTTTGATAATGCTATCGCTATACAACCGCTTCCTGTACATAGGTCTAGTATTTTAACTTCATGTTTATCATTTGCAAGCTTTATCACTTCTTCTACCAAAATTTCTGTATCTGGCTGTGGAATTAAAACATTTTCATCTACATAGAATTCCATGTTCATAAATTCCTGTTTATTTATTATATACTGAATTGGTATATTTTTAATTAAATTATCAATTCCTATAAAAAAGTCTTTCTCATCAATTTCTTTTTCACTATGTATTAGTAAATATTCTTTATTTTGCTTTAATATATGTGATAATAGCATTCTAGCTTTTAAACTAGCTTCTTCTATATTATTTATCTTTAATTTTTCAATACCTTTACTTAAGGCTTCATTAATTTTCATGTTCATCTCCTTTAGCTGTTATTTTATCATCTTATTTTGTTTTACTCAAGGGAGTATTAAAAAAACACAAAAACAGAACCAGTAAAACTAGTTCTGTTCTAAAAGTTTACAAAATAATGCCCCGCCTTAGCCGTAAGAAGTTTAGAAATTTTAAGAGCCTACTCTCGTAGGTGGGTGTCTTGTTGATTGCTCCTGGGTTTCTTATATATAAATATAAGCATACACGCCACAACCAAAGGCGGACTCCCTTTTAAAATTTGTTGGTTCTAAAATTCCTGTCTACACGCACTATGCAGGGAAACTTAATTACTATTTGTTAATGTATTTATATATTAACATATACATGTTTTAATTTCAAGTTATAAATTTGTCTTTAAACCTGATTTTTAACAATATTAAATCATTATCTTATTTTTTCATAATTTATGATACATATTTTATTATTATCTATTAATTGTTTTTTATTCAATTTCATGGTATAATAATTTTAGAAGTGGGCATTTTTGTCCACATTTTTTTATTTTTACGGTCATGCACTTTTAAATCTTTATTATCATATACTTTGTTAAGTTCAATTTTTTGGAGGTGTACTTAATGTTTTTAGCAATTTCAGTTTCTGGTTTTTTAGCATTTTTAGAATGCAGTATTTTCTTAGTTGGATATATACAAAGCACTAACCTTTTTCCTGAGCCTTTAAGTACTGAAGAAGAAACAATATATTTAGAAAGATTTAAAAATGGTGATGACGAAGCAAAAAATATTTTGATAGAACATAATTTAAGATTAGTAGCACATATAAGTAAAAAGTATTCTTTCAACAATGCAGAACAAGATGATTTAATTTCAATTGGCACTATAGGACTTATAAAAGGAATAAATAGTTTTGACAACTCTAAAGGTGTTAGACTCGCTACTTATGTCGCAAGATGTATTGATAATGAAATACTAATGTATTTAAGGAGTATCAAGAAATTACAAGCTGAGGTTTATTTAAGTGACCCAATAGGAAAAGATAAGGATGATAATGTAGTTACATTTCAAGAAGTATTAGAAAATGATAGCAAAACCATAGAAGAAGAAATAGATTTAAGATTTAAAATAAAACAATTATATAACAAAATTTCAGAAGTGCTTAAAAAAAGAGAAAAAGATATTATAGAATTACGCTTTGGTTTAAACGGGAAATCTCCTAAAACACAAAATGAGATTGCTAAATCTATGGGTATAAGCAGAAGCTATGTATCTCGAATTGAAACAAAAGCTATCGGTAAATTAGCAAAAGAGATTAGAGAATGATTTTAATGTAAATAGACACTTGATTGTATATA
>CALXZQ010000016.1 GCA_944393275.1 uncultured Clostridia bacterium | reverse complement strand
GTAGGTTCATAATGAAACCTACTATTTTTGATTTACTAATAAAATATTAACTAAGTCAGTATACTTAGACAATTCTTTTGCAATGTCACCATTTTTAGAGCTCTTACTCATTATATGGCTAGTAATAAATGCCTCACAAAGTTTAAGCTCTTCAAAAGAATATTCTTTGTCTTCAACTTTAAATCCTATTTCATTTAATAATATTTGGTGCTTTGTAGAAAGTTCAGTTTTTAAATTCATTTTTTACTCCATTCCATAACAATTTTTTCGTATATACAATAGCACAAAAAAATAAAACAGTAAATAATACTGTTTAAATTTTTATTAATTAAGTTCTCTTAGTGATGTAACTTCTTATATTAGTAACGCATTTATAAATTAATTTTATTTCATCCTTATCAGCTCTATCAATAATATTAATTAAATTCTCTTTTGACTGTAAATGATCATTCTCACATTTTCCATACAGTAAATAATCTGTATCTATTCCAGTTGCATTAGCAATTTTATCAAGGTTAGATAAACTAAGTAAAAACTCACCTCTTTCTATTTGTCCAATATATCGTTCAGTTAAATTACATCTATTAGCAAAATCTTTTCTTGATTCTTCTAATATGTTTTCTCTAACTTTTCTAATTCTAACTCCAATAAGAAGCTTTTCTAGTGCCATTTTTGACTCCATCCTTTCTAAAAATGTACTTTTACACTTATATTTTATATTCTTTACGAAAAGTATTACATACTTTAGTAAGTTAAAAATATACAACTTGACAAAGAATGGAAAAAGCTGGAAATACAGAATTCCAAAGTAAAACCTTAAACACATATTTTCTAAAAAAGCTAATATTAGTAATATGTATCGACACATTTCGACACGAGATTTACATAAAACAACCTATAATTTTAATAGGAACTAATTTACCTGTTTAAGAAGAACGTGTTACAAAAGATATCAGAAAAGATACTTATGATGAATAACAGTTGAACAGGGCCGTTAGGTCCTATTTTTTATAAATTAATAATAATTAGGAAAGGAGGTTATTTTATTGCGTTCCTCTTGAATAGTAATGTTAGTTCTAAATTTAAAATTTAGGAGGTTACGCAGATGGAAAAGGAAGGTAATTATAAGGAAGAAAGGTTTGATAGCTACCTAAATAAAACTATCATTTTAACATCAAGAACTTATTTCAAAAAACAAATGAATACTATAAAAAAAGAAAGAGCTATTGTTGATGATACTAATTACTCAACATTCTTAAAAGACTTTATGACTTTTGAAAATGTTTTTTTTAGCATTGATGAGATTGATGTCTCATTACAATTAAAAAGTGCAATAAATTCGCTGTCTGCTATTGAGCAGGCAGTTATTTTTTTGCTGTTTGAAGAAGAACTATCACAAGGTGAAACTGCTGAAATTTTAAAAATATATTCAAAGACTGTTAGTAAAATAAAAATTAGAGCCATTAGAAAACTAAAGGAACTTATGAAAGGAGATATTGAAGATGAAAAATAAAAGTTTATATGAATTAGGAAAATTAGCACAAGAGGGAAATGAAATGGCAATGCTTGAAATAATTGATATAAAGAAAAAAATGATTAAAAAGTATAGCTTTGGGGATGAAGACCGCTATCAGTTTATTATCTTAAAACTAATTGAAGGTATTAAAAATTATAAATTTTAAATTTTTTTAAATGTAGGGGAGAATTTTTAGAAGTTACTCACTGTATATATAGTGAAGGGCAAATTTAAGGAAGTACTATATTTTAAAAGGACAGATTGGACTTTGCTCTTGTCTGTCCTTTATCTAAATTTATAAAAGGAGAAATATAGATTATGTTTTTCAAATGTCTGCTATTAGGAATAATTCTTGTAACAATACTTTTCTTTTTTGATATTTTATTACCAAAAATAAAAATAAAATATCGTACATATAAAGAATTGCAAGAAAATAAGAAAAGACAAAAAACATTTGGTAAAAAGATGAAAGAATTAGAAATTAAATAAATTTCTAATAGTATTATCATATCTAAAAAGTGTCGACAAAAAATTAACTAATATAATTTTAAAGTCTATAAGGTGGTATAAATGGAAAATTTAAAGGAAAAAATCCTTAACTTATTTTACTATAATCATTTTAAGGTAAAAGATATTTCCAAAAGTACAGAAGTATCATCGGCGTATGTAACAAAAGTAATACAAGGAGATACTAGATATACACTAGAAAAAAAACTTAGAAAAGAAAATTCAAAAGATAAAAGAAAATTATATCAAAGAAATTTTATTAAGAAAAAAAGAGAAAATAAAAGGATAGAAGATAATTATGATTTTGTTCAATCACAACATAAGCAAGCCTCACGAGAATTATCCCAAAAACAAAAGTTAAGTGATGAGGATTATAGAAAATGGAATCAAAGTGCTTATAAATATAACTCTTCAAAACATAGATATGAATTTGATGATAATTTAGGTTGTTCTTATGATGTACCTAAATATATAAAGGAGAGATGAAGGTAATGAATAAAAAAGAAGCTATTGCCTATGCTAAAATAACATTAGATTATATGCAGAGCTCTAAATATAAAGGAAAATTAAATCCTAAAGCATTTGAGATTGAAATGAAGCAATGTTTTAAACTATATACTAAAGATGTTGCTAAAATTATAGCTAATATATTATAGAAAAAATAATCTATATTAAAGATTTATTTTCATAGAAATTATAAAATTTATAATATAAATTAATTAGTACATACTAAATTGTTTAAAATGTAAAGATTTGGATATATTATAAATTAAAGATGGATATATTATTAAATAAAACTATATAAGAAATAAATCATATACTAGTAGATAAATTTTATGACTAACAATAAACAACATATATAATATGAAGAAACTTTAAAAAAATAAAGTATTTTAAGTAAAGAAAACACAGCCATCTCAATGAAAAGGAGGAATTAATATGGGAAATAAAAAAGATTCTATACCAAAAGAACAAGATTATAAAGTTAAATATGTTTTTAATGAAACTTCAAATGTAGATATAAATAATATAATAAAAAGCTGTTTTATTACGAAATTAAAGGTATTAAGTACAGAAAAAATTACCCTATAATATTGTAATCTCTTTGTTTTTTTAAAACAATAGTGTATAATAGTTATAGGGTGATTACTTTAAAGGAGGAAAAATGAAAAAGTCTAATTTAATACTCCAAAGTAATCAAAAAGCTATTGAAAAAATTTGGAGAACTGCTATCTATATTAGATTATCAAGAGAGGATGGAGATAAAGAAGAAAGTTCTAGTGTAACAAATCAAAGGGATATTATTAAAAGGTTTATTGAAGAAAATGAAAGCTTAGTTATGACAGAAGAATATGTGGATGATGGATGGACGGGAACTAATTTTGATAGGCCAGCATTTCAAAGAATGCTCAAAGATATAGAAAAAGGGATAATTGATGCAGTAATAACGAAAGATTTATCAAGATTAGGAAGGGATTATATTGATACAGGTTACTATATACAAAGATTTTTTCCAGAGAATAATATTAGATATATTGCAATACTTGATAACATTGATACATTAGAAGATGCTGGAATGAATGATATAGCACCTTTTAAATCAGTTATTAATGATTTCTATGTAAAAGATATTTCTAAAAAAATAAGAAGTGCACTAGTAGAAAGAAAAAAAGCAGGAAAGTTTTTAGGAGCAACAGCACCATATGGATATCAGAAAGATTCAAATAACAAGTTTCATTTAATAATAAACGAAGAAGAAGCAAAAGTTGTAAGATATATATTTGATTTATATCTACAAGGAAATGGTTTAACAAAAATTTCTCAAATTTTAACTGCGGAAGGAATACCAGTTCCAGGAGAATCAAGAGATATTGGCAAAACAAGACAAACTAAATTATATAGTTGTTGGAAACAGACTACAGTAAGTAGAATACTGAGAAACCAAGTATATATTGGAAATTTAGAACAATTTAAAAGAAGAAAAATAAATTATAAATCTAAAATTAGAGTAACTGTACCTAAAGAACAAAGATACGTATGCGAAAATACACATGATCCAATTATTGAAAAAAACAAATTTGAGCAAGTGCAAGAAATAATAGAGAAGAATGCATCTTTTAAAAGTGGAACTAAACATGACTATTTGTTTAAAGGTTTATTATATTGTGCTGATTGCGGAGCTAGATTATATTTAACATATTCTAATTATGCTTTGAAAAAATATGGAGAATATAGATACACTACAGTTTGTTACACATATTCAAAATTATTTAATCAATGCTCAAGACATTCTAATAGTATTCCTATATTAGAAAGTTTATTAATTAATAATATTAAGAAAGTATGCAGTTTATATATTAATAAGAATTTAAAAGAAGAATTAATAAAAATTGCAGAAGGAGAAAAAGAAAAAGAAAATTCGAAAGATAGTTATAAAAAGCAAATAGAATTAATAGACAAAAAAATAGAAGATACAACGCTATATATAAAAAATTTATATATGGATAAAGTTAAAGGCATAATTAATGAAAGAGAATTTGTTGAATTATCAAAAAGTTTTGAAAGTGAAAGACAAAATTATATAAAACAAAAGGAAAGTTTTATAAAACTTTGTAATAAAATTGAAATGAAGAAAAATGATTATGACAAAATAGAAAAATTAGCAAAAGAATTTATTTCATTAGAAAAACCAAATAAAGAATTATTACAGCAATTAATAGAAAAAATAACAATATCCGAAGAAAATGAAGTAACAATTTATTTTAAATTTAAAGAATTGAATGATTTAAGTAGATTAAATGAAAATAAAATGGAACAGTGCAGAACTGTTAATAAAAGAAATAAAAAAGCAAGTTAATATATGTATGTAAAAGTACGAAGTAGCTAAGATGTAAAAATTACTTATTTTTTTATAAATAAGTTTTTAACACACACATCTGAAGCTACTTCGTATTTGAATTTATCTAAAGCTGACATAGCTTCTGGAACTAATTTTCTATTACTTGTTGTTCTTGACATTTGTAATTCACCTCCCAGGATTGAATTTTTAATTTGCTAGTTAATGAAAAAACTTTTATCGTCTTTTCAATATTTATATTATGTAATTTTAAATAAATATATACTGGCAAAAAATAGAAAAAAACTTGTAAAAACTTGTAAAAAAATGAATTAATATATATAATTCTTTTGTTTGAAAGGAATGAATTATATGTATAAATTAATAGCTATAGATTTAGATGGAACTTTGCTGAATTCCTCAGGTGAAATATCTTCAGAAAACATAGAGGCAATTAGATTAGCAAAAGAAAAAGGAATAGAAATTGTAATAACTTCAGGAAGAGTTTCAGACTCTGTTTTAAATATTGCAAAAGAAATAGGAGCAGATAAGTATTTTATCTCAGGAAATGGATCAATGCTTTATGATATCCAAAAAAACAGAATAGTATATGAAAACTTTATTGATAAAAACAAAATCTTAAGTTTAATAAAAATGTGTGATGAAAATAGTATTTATTATAACATATATACAGAGAAAGAAGTAATTGCAAAATCAATTAATTATAATGTGGCAGTATATAATTACGAAAACACTAAAAGGCCCGAAGAAAAAAAGACGAGAATTAACATTATACCAGATTTGTATGGATATGTGAAACATTCAACACAAGATAAATATCTAAAAATGACTGTATGTGATAATAATAAAATTATTTTTGAAGGAATTGTAAAAAAATTTAAAGAAATACCCAAAATTGATGTATTAGATGTATCTCATATGTCTAGTAAACACATAAAATCTGGAACAACAGATATTGAAATTAATTATTATTACACAGAAATAACTAATCAATATGTAGACAAATGGTATGCTCTAAAAGAATTGTGCAAAATAGAGGGTATAAAGGAAGAGGAAATTGTTGCAATAGGAGACAATATTAATGATTTCCTAATGATAAAAAATGCTGGACTGGGCGTTGCAATGGGAAATAGTAGTCCAGTTGTAAAAAGTATTGCAAATTATGTAACTACAGACAATAATAATAGTGGAATTGCCAATGCAATAAATATGGTTTTAAAAGATAAGTAATATATTACGAAGATATTACAGTTATAATAAATTTGAATTACAAAAAATTATAGTGTTGATTTTAAGTCGATAAATGTAGTATAATTGTAGTATAATTTTAAGTTGTAATAAATGTAATTAATTTTAAGTTGTAATAAATGTAATTAATTTTAAGGAGGAATATACAATGGCTTCAAACCCTATGCAAAGACAAAAAAGAACATCTTTTTTACTAGGTTTTTTAACAATGCTTATTTTATCAGTAATAGTTATTGGTTTCTTAGGCTTTACATTATTTCAAATGAAGGCAGAAGAAAAAGCTGAACAAGAAGCAATGAAAGATGCATATGTTCTTACATCAGATGTAAAATCAGGAGAATCAATAAATGCATCTGTAATGAAAAAACAAAAAGTATCTGGGGATTTGGTTCCAAATAATAGATTTGTTGATGCAAATTTTGTAGATGAAGAAGGAAATGAAATAGAAGATTTAGTTGCTAAAATTGACTTAAACAGAGGAACAATAGTAACTGCTGATATGGTTACAATAAGTTCTGAAAAAGCAACTGATGATATAAGAATACAAGAATATAATATAGCAACATTACCAACAGAAATACAAACAGGAGATTATGTTGATATAAGAATAAGATTTCCATCAGGTCTAGATTATATTATTGTATCTAAAAAGCAAATAAATATACTACAAGCTGGAGGAGTGGATTCTGTAGATACATTTACAGTAAACTTATCAGAAGATGAAACTTTACTTATGAGCTGTGCAATAGTTGAAGCCTTTGCAGTAAACGGAACAGAAATATATGTAAATAGATATAGAGACCCAGGAATGCAAGCAGCAGCAACACCAACATACCAGTTAAATGATCAAGTACAAAGACTTGTAAGTAATAATCCTAATATAACTGATGAAGCAAAAGCTGCATTATTTAATAGATATAGCTCAGAAGAGAGAGGAAAGATTAATGCACACATAGAATCTGCAGAAGATGCACTAGATAATATAGAAGCAGGAATTGAAAGTCACATAACAAGACAAAAACAATATAAACAAGAATATTTAGATGCTTTGTCTGGAATGTAAAAAGAAGGAGTTAGTATGGAGAAAGTAGCTTTTATAGGCTCGTTTGATAAAACAGATTTAATAATGTATGTAGCAAAAATGTTGACATTGGCTAAAAAAAAGGTGCTTGTTGCAGATACTACAATTGTACAAAAAGCTAGATATGTAGTACCAAATATAAACCCGGAAATGTTTTATGTAACAGAATTTGAAGGGATAGATGTTGCAGTAGGATTTTTTAGCTTGGAAGACATTCAAGATTATTTAGCTAAAAATGACGAACATGAAATGGAATATGATTACATATTAGTAGATATAGATACAAATAGAGCAATAGAAAACTTTGGAATTAATAGTACTACAAAAAATTATTTTGTTACATCTTTCGATGTATACTCTTTAAAAAGAGGACTAGAAGCTTTGGCAAACCTTAGAGAACCACTACCACTTACCAAAGTACTATTTTCTAAAGAAATTTTAAAAAGTGAAAATGATTATTTAGACTATTTAGCATTAGGATATAAAGTTATATGGAATGATTATAAATTATATTTTCCACTAGAACATGGAGATCAATCAGCAATAATTACAAATCAAAGAGTTTCAAAAATTAAATTTGGAAACTTAACATCTCAATATAGAGATTCATTGACTTTTATTGCAGAAGACATACAAAAACAAATAAGCTCATCAAAATTCAAAAAAATGATGAAGAATGAAGAATAAATAAAGGAGATTTTATAATGTCTATAATAACTTTTTGGACAGAAATTGAGAAAGAAATAGGACAGACATCATCAGCTATAGCTGTTGCAACACAAATGGCTATGGAACACAATAGTAAAATCCTATTATTAACAACATATAACAGAAATGAAATTAGGAATGCATTTTGGAAAAAGGAAGAAGAGGAAAGGAAAAAAAATTTATTTAGTTCACTAAGCAAACAAGCAGCAACACAAGTAGGATTTAACAATGGCATGGAAGGAATAATGATGGAAATATCTAGCAATAGATTAATGGCAGACCATATTACAAACTATACCAAAATAATATTTAAAAATCGATTAGAAGTGCTAGCTGGTGCCAATGTCTCAGAAAATGAATATAGGAAAGAAGTTTTTGGAGCATATATAGAACTAATAAAAAAAGCCAGTCAATATTATGATTACGTTATAGTAGATTTGAATAAAGAAATGAATCCAATAGTAGAAGAATTGTTAAATATGTCCACAATAATTGCTTATGGAATAAATCAAAAAAATGGAAATCTAGAAAAATTTACAAATTCTTTGCGTAACGGATTTCTACAAAATAAATTTAATATTGTCCCATATATAGGAAGATATGATAAATTCTCTAAGTATTCACAAAAAAATATATCGAGAACAACTAAAGTAAAAAGAATCGAAATTGTACCATATAATACATTATTTGCAGAATCTTGTGATGAAGGTGTGGCAGCGGAATATTTTATGAAAATGAGTACAGTTACAGGAGTAGACAGAAATGTGGAATTTATTGCAGATGTGAAAAAATTTGTGGAGGCATTATTATATAAAGAACAAGAACTAAAAATGAACCACGGAAGAAAATAAGTGAAGGAGCCTAAACTATGATAATTAATTTTATATTAATTGTAGTTGTGTTAGCAGCCACCATATTTTTTGTTATGAGATACATAGCAAAAAAACAAAATGAACAACCAGAAATAGAAATTAATGTAGATGATAAAACCTATACATTAGATACTATGATTAAATATGTAAAAAAGAGAATAGATGAGATTACAAAAATAAATTTGTACGACATTGGATTATCAGAAGAAGAATTAGCTAGAAGAAAAGAGAAAAAGTATGAGCTAAAAAAGGCATTAAAAGGTTGTACATATGGTGATGTTAATGACAAAAAATATATAAAAGAACTTATATATGATATTTTATCAAAAGAATATGGTGTAGATGAAACTAATATTTCTAGAGCAATACCATTCGATGCACCATCTTTACTTACTGCACAGGACAAGTTTGATATAATTTTATATGAATATAAAAAAGAATTTGCTTATGAAGCGTTAACAGAAATTATAAAGAAATACAATTTAGCAGTATTAAAATATGTTTCAGGAGAAACGAAGCCATCTTATGTAATAACAGAAGATGAGATATCAGAAATATTTGAAAAAGAAGCATTTGTTTTAAATTTTGCAGATAAGTTAAATGTAGTAGTTCAAAGAATTTACCAACAATATAAAGGATATAGCAGTATAGATGAAATAAGAGATATGAATATAGATGGTGTATCTGGTGGTGTATCAGGACTTCCAGAATCATTTTTGAGCCAAGTAGCACAAACAGAGAGTGATTATCTAAATCAGGTAGCAGAACATAAAGTACCACGTGCCTGTGATAGTATATGGATATTCTTCCAAGGAAAATCAATTCGTTTAGCATTTTTATCTTTTGGGTCAGAATCAGAATTAAAAAGAGTATGTCAAAACATATATAAATATAATAATCCTGGACAATTATCAGATACAAATGGATATAAAATCAATGAAATGAAAGACGGTTCTCGTGTTGTTGTTGTAAGACCAAGTATGTCTGAAACATGGGCATTCTTCGTAAGAAAATTCGACGTTAAACGTTCAACCCTAGAGCAATGGTTTAAAGGAGAACCTGGAAGCGATGAAGCAATTAAGCTATTAAAATATTTAGTTAAAGGTGCGAGAATTATATCAATAACAGGTGAGCAAGGTTGTGGTAAAACAACAATGCTTATGGGTATGATTGAAAATATATATGAAACAATGAACTTGCGTATTACAGAGACTGCGTTTGAGTTACACTTAAGAAGAATTTATCCTACAAGAAATATCTTATCAATGCGTGAAACTGATACAATATCTGGACAAGAGTGTTTGGACGTACAGAAAAAGACTGACGGTTCTGTTAATATAATCCGGAGAGGTTGCAACAGATCCCGTAGCATCTTGGATGATTCAATCAGCGCAGGTTGCATCTAAATTTACATTATTTACTCACCACGCTAAAACATTCCCAGATCTAGTAACTGCATTGCGTAACTCAATGTTAAGAGCAGGAGTTTTTAGAAATGAAAAAACTGCAGAAGAGCAAGTTGTTCAAGTACTAAATTTTGATATACATCTACAAAAAGATTTTAGAGGAAAGAGATTTGTTGAAAGAATTACAGAGTGTATACCAGTTGAAGAAAAAAATGAATATACATTTGACCATAGAAAAGAAAAAACATTAGAGGGTAAATTTGATAAATTCTTTGATAATGCAACACACTATTTCTCAAAAATTACAGACAAGAAATTATATACATATAGAAATATATTAGAATATGTGGATGGAGAATATGTTATTACAAATCCGATAACAGATCACAATATAAATGAGATGAGATTGAACATGGACGATAATGACATAGAAGAGTTTGATAAATTTGCTGCAAAACATTGGAATATAAAACTAAAAAAATTATTTGAAGATGAAGAGCCAATAGCAGCAGAACCAGTAAAAGCAAAAAGAGGAAGAAAATCTAAAACAGATAAATAAATATTAAATAAAAGGAATAACTAGTTCCTAGTTATTCCTTTAAAAAAATAGGAGGTGTAAACCTTTAAATGTCAAATGAAGTATTAATGTACCTAGTGATAGGTATTGTAGCCTTGTTTGCTGCAATAGTAGTAGCATATATAATATTAAATAAAAAAATGCAAAAATCTAGTATAAAGCAAATTAGAGAGTTAAGAAAAGGTACTGAGAGCAAAGCATTTTCTACAGAAGTAATGTATCAAAAATTGTATCTATTTTTTTCAAAGGTACCATTGTTTAAGAGATATTTGCTAAAACTTAGAAGAAGACTAGAAATCATGAATATAGATGATGAATATTTAACTAGGTTACAAGCCTCTAAAATATTAACAAAGGCATCAATAATCATATTAGTACTTACTATAGCAATAATAATATTTGCTAGCAGTAATATATTATTATTATCTATATTATTAATATTCGAACTTTTTATGGCAGATACAATAATAGATGGTATGGTAGATAAAATAGATAATAATCTATTAAAACAACAGATAAACTTTTTTAGCGAAATAAGACACGCTTACCATGAATTTAATATGGTAGAAGAAGCTATATATCAAACTGCTCAAGATGATGAAGTAGAAGTATCAAGACAAGCTAATAAAATTTATGAAATACTTATATCAGATGATCCAGAAACAGAGTTAGAGAAATATTATGATATTGCTCCAAATAGTTACTTGAAAGAATTTGCAGGAATATCATATTTAACAAAAGAGTTTGGAGATAGAAAAATTGATGGTTCATCATTATACCTTAAAAATTTAAATAATATAACACAAGAAATGCAGTTAGAAATATTAAAAAGAGATAAATTAGACTATGTTTTTCAAAGTTTATCAGTAATATCAGTTGTTCCAATGTTGTTTTTAGATGTAGTAAAAAATTGGTGTGTATCGCAGTTTGCATTTACAAAAGATTTCTATTATGGAAAAACAGGAATGATAGTTCAAGTATTAATTTTGATAACAACATTTATATGTTATGTCTTGACTAGAAAACTAAAAGATAATGGATCTGTTAACACAAATACTAAAAATACTGAAAATCCTTGGCAGGCAAAATTATATAAGAAAAAGCCGGTTAAAAAAATCGTAGATTTATTTATACCAAAGGAAGGAACTAGAGAATATAGAACTACAAAAAGTTTATTAAAAAGAGCCGCCTCATATTTAAAACTAGAATGGCTATACATAAATAGATTGATATCTTGTATAGTTGTATTTGTGGTATCGCTAATATTGTTTTTACAATTTCATAGGATAGCTGTAGATTATGTATATACAAATCCTACAACAGACTATGATATATTAGGAGAGATGAATGATGCAGATACTAAAAAAGCAATGGAAGTAACAGAATTAGATAATAAATTTTTGAATGAGTTTAGAGGAAAAACATCGACTACAGTTGAAGATATTAAAAAATCAATGCAACGTTCAAAAGAATATCGAACATCTACAGATGATGAGATACAAACAGCAGCAGAAAGAGTACATGGAAAACTGCAGATAGTAAATAGCGAATATGTAAAATGGTTTGAAATATTACTAGCGGTAGTATTTGCAATACTTGGATATATGGGACCAATATTATTATTAAAATTCCAAGAGAGAATGAGACAAATGGAAATGGAAAATGAAGTTTTACAGTTCCAAACAATTATATTAATGCTTATGAAGATAGAGAGAGTTAATGTTGAAATGATATTAGAATGGTTAGAAAGATATGCAAATATATTTAAAGAACCAATATCAAGATGCGTTAATAACTATGAAAGTGGTGCTTGGGAAGCATTAGAAGCGTTAAAAAATGAAATAGCATTTCCACAAATGATAAGAATAGTAGAAAGTTTACAGGCAGCAGTTGAAAAGATTCCTATTGCAGAAGCGTTTGATGAATTAGATACAGAAAGGGCTTATCATCAAGAAAAGAGAAAAGAGTCAAATGAAAGATTAATATCTAGAAAAGGTATGATAGGTAAAGGAATTGGATTTGCACCAATGGTTGTTTTATTTGTTGGTTACTTAATAGTACCATTGGTATTTATAGGTTTAACAAGTATGACAAGTTCATTCAACACAATGAGCGCAATGTAATAAAAATGGAGGTATAATATGGAAAATGCATCAAAAGCACTACTGATGGCAGGAACATTATTAATATCACTTGTTATAATAACAGCATTAATTTTTGTGTTCAGAAATATTTCCAATTTTCAAAGAGCCTCAGAAACAACCTTAAGTGAGGAGCAAGTTAATGAGTTTAATAGAAGTTTTACCTCATTTGAAAAGGATTTGTATGGTAGTGAATTGCTATCATTGATAAATAAAGCAGTAGACTATAATGAGAAAAATACGCAAGAAGGTTATGTACCTATTACAATTGTTGTAAATGTAAAGATTGGAACAGGATATGATAATACAACAAGTTTGGTGCAATCTGGGACATACTCAATAAATAGCAAAGATTCTAATATTGTTTCTAGAAATTTATTAGATGATATAGAAGCAATAAAAATAAAATATAAAGGTGATAAATATTTACAAAGACTAGTATCACTAGAAAGTAGTGGAAAAACAGATGAAATAACAAGATTATTAGAAGATATAGATTTACAGTATAATTCTACTGCTAAAAAAGATATTACGAAATATAGTGAATACATGGAATTTAAAAGAAAAAAATTCAGATATAAAAATACATTATTTGATGGAGAACAATCAGGAGCAACAATAAGTAATACAAATGGAAGAATTGTGCAAATGGAGTATGAAGAAATAACAGGATAAAAGAGGAGGATTACTAAATGGAAAATGCATCAAAAGCGTTAATAATGGCGGCGGGTGTGTTAGTTGCTATAATGGTAATTTCTATAGGAACATATATATTTAGTACATTTAGTGAATTTGCCAAAAATAGAGAAGAAGAAATCTTTAGTTATCAAAGAACGGAGTTTAATTCACAGTTTACACAATATGAAGCAATTAGTTGCACAATATATGATATAATTTCATTAGCAAATTATGCTAAGAATTATAATGAAAAATTAGATCCAGCAGATGTAGGAAATTTAGGAATATCTGTTATGATAGAAGGAAATCACATAGAGGAATTAGATGCAAATGCAAAGAATCAATTAATTACTGCTGATGTTGTTAGTAATTCAATACCTACATATAGAGTAGAAAATATTACATACAATTCTGTAACAGGTTTAGTAAAAAGCATTAGATTCACAAAAGAATAAAACACTAAATATTGCAATTTTTGATAAAAATGTTTACAAAATTGAAAAAAAAAGTTATAATATAAAGAGGAAAGTAGGCATATGAAGAGAACGATAATAATATTTATAATACTTATTTTATGTGTATTAATATCATTTTTATATGCATATAACACATATGTAGCACAAGCAAGAGAACTTGGAAATTATAATAAAAGCTATGAAGATTATTACAATAAAGAAATTTATGGATTAGAGCTTGCTACTATCATAAATAAAGTTACTGATAATAATGCAAAAAATAATGTACAAAAAGATGAAAATGGTAATTATATTGAAAATGATGATACTTCTATTAAAATGGACATTTATATTATAGATACAGAGGAAGCCTATAATGTAGAAAAAATATATTCATTAGGAACAGAAAGATTTGTACAAAATTTTAATACAGCTAAATTTAAATGTACAAAAATTGAGTATCATGAAAAAAGTAAAAAAGTAAAGTATCTTTATTTTGAGCAAACTTCAAATTAGTTATTAGTTTTTTGGGTAATACCAAAATTAATATAGAAAAAATCAGAAGAATCTTATTTCTGAAATAATATAGTTATTCTAAGGAGGAAATTTTATGGAGAACGCGTCAAAAGCATTGATTATAGCAGGAGCAATATTACTATCAATACTAATTATAGCAATAGGTGTATTTATTTATAACTCAGCAGCAGAAACAATTAGAGGAGCTAATTTAAGTCCACAAGAAATACAACAATATAATGAACCATTTGAACAATATGGTGGAGATAATGTCTCTGGAAGTATGGCTATGTCTTTATGTGATGCTGTAAGAAACCATAATTTAGGTAATAGTTCAGATTATTCAAAACAGATACAAGTAATTACAGGAACAGCAACAGATCCAACACCAGCATCAACCAGCGCTGTAACAGCAGCATCTGTAAATAATGTTAAAAAGACATTAAGATCAGGATATACATATAAAGTGACATTTGGTTATGATTCAGAAACTGGTTATGTAACTCAAATTGGAATCCAACAAAATTAGTAAATTTAATTTAATATAGAAAGGAAATAGAATATGGAGAATGCTGCACAAGCTATTAAAATGGCTGCTTTTGTCATGATATTTGTAGGGGCATTGTCTATAGCTATGTATAGTTTAACAAAAGCAAGAACAACAACAGAAACAATCTTACAGAGTAGTAATGATAGAAATTTTTATTCTTATGTTGATGAGGATGATTATATAGCATCTTCATCAGAATTTAGAACAGAAAGAATAGTACAATTTGATTCAATACTACCCACATTGTATAGATATTATAAAGAAAACTACAGGATAGAATTTTATCAGAGCGATGGAACAACAGGTATAGGATTATATACTCCGAGAAATCAAATACAAATGACAAATGTTTTGGACATAGATATTGAAATGCAAAATAACGAATATTGGCAAGGAAGTTCACAAGCTACTAAAGAAAATTTAGATAAAATTATAACGAATGAACTTTGGAGATATGAAGATAGAAGTTTTAAAGAAGAACTAGGAATTGTTGAAACTAATGACTCAGACAATGAACTACTAGAAGATATAAATAAACAAACTAAAAGAGTAATTAGGTATACTTTAGTGAACTAACTGAAGAAGGAGGAGATTGAAATGGAAGATACTTTAATAACTGTAGTTGCCTTTGTTCTAGGTGCAGTTTTAATGTTAGGATTTCCATTAGCAACAGTTGCAAATAATGCAGATACTATGTCACAAGTTTCAGTACAGAATTCTACTGTAGAATATGTAGATAAAATAAGAACAACTGGAAAATTATCATTAGAAGATTATACCAAATTTATACAAGAAATATCAGCGACAGGAAACTCTTATGATGTAGAAATTGAA
>CALXZQ010000015.1 GCA_944393275.1 uncultured Clostridia bacterium | reverse complement strand
ATAACAATTTGATAAAATTAAGTATTTTCTTGTTGTAGAAACAGTAAATGTGATTATAACAAGGAGTAGAATAAATATGATAAAAAACTTCATGTGTTTAAATTTTTTATTATATTTTTTAGCAAAGTCCACAAAATCTTTTGATTTTTTATCATCTTTTTTTATATTTATATCAGTTTTCATATTTTTTATAGCAGTACTACAATCACTACATTCTTTTATATGATTTTCTATATATGTATTTGTATCATCTGAGGTTAAATTTTCTATATAACTTGGTAATAAATCTCTAATTATATTACATTCTTTATTTTTCATAATAATACCCTCCTTTATTTATTAGACGATTGAAAAAAGAAAATGTTACAATTTTTTTACTTTTTATATATTTAAATAAAACTTAATTTTTTATATTATACAATTATTTGAATGATATATAATCTAAGATTTTTAAATTTCTATTAAATATAATTTAAAAATTTCACATTTTAAAATATCTAATTAAAAATATAGAAGGGAGCTAGCGCCCCTCCCCTTAGTGAGATGCACCGGGTTTATGCTACATAACGATAAAAATCTTTACCTTTGATTCGTATTGTCTACCAAAAATTACGGTTCACGATATACAGCTCCACTACCATAAAAATCACCTTCAAGCCATATCATATGTCTTCCTGGTTTTTGGCAATTAATGCATAAGTCTGCGTATTTATGTCCCTCTCCTTTCCAAATTGTAACAACCTTTATTGGTCCATTTCCCTATTAGAAATTTACACGGACGGGATATCCAGGATTATTTCTCTCAAGATACATGTGAATCTTCACATTGTCCACTTTTTTCACATCGAAGTAGTGCTGAAAGCCTTTGAAGTCATTGAGTTGGACATAATCCTTGTTTCTCGGTGTAGCACTCGTCACATCACTTTCGTCGCCATTCGTGATTGAGACAACCTCTTCCTAACCGGCTTCGGCAGTAGCATCCGCCGGCATAGCCATGGCCGTCATTTTTATACAAGTCAAAAGCATGCTGATGTACATATATTCACTTTTAATATAAAATTAAGTATCATGTTTTCTAATTTTAAGACATATAATGATTAGTAATAATAAAAATTTAAATAACTATAAATAACAGAACCTAAAAGTTCTATTATTTTTACTTTCTTTTATGATATTTTCTAAATTCATAATTGCATTATATTATCTGTACTTTTCAGAACTAAAATAAAACATTCTAAAATAAGAGTCAGAAAATCAGACTTGATTCCATGACTCTTAAAATTTTATATTTATAATTATTGCCTAATCCAAATAAAGTTTATCTGTGCTAACCAAACGTCCAATTAATTGTGTAATGTCTTTGTTAATTACAATTTTTGTTTTTCTTCCGGCTCTTCCATGTTCTGAAATTGCCATACCATTTTTGTACTGTATATCAATTATTAGAATATACTTTTCTTCCACATTATACCCAGTATAGTATACTCTAACATGTGATTCAATTCCTTGCTGTGCTTTGTTAACTATCTCATTTAATAAATATCCATTTTCTGATATTACTTCACTATGCCCTATTGATATGCCATTACTATTAAAGCCCTCATCAATATATTTTATTACTACACAACCATCTTTTATTGCTTGTTCTTCACTATAATCTTCAGGTAATTCACCTATTGGGGTAATTCCCTCTATTTTATAATTAGAAAAATCTTTTTTAATTTTCACATTATCTCTTAGTAATGACCTATCTACTACAACGCTTATTTCAGTACGTAATTTATCATAATTAGGATTTTCCTTCTGGACTAAGGTTACGTATGTTGTTGTTTCATCTGCATTAATTTCTGATACCGTTAAATCCTTTTCAAGATTGTCTACACTTACCTCTCCATGAGTGATAAGTATTAAAAAGTTCTTAGTAAAGTCTATTTCTGTACCTTCTTGTAAATCTTTTACCTTTTCCTTAACTTGTTTATATTCTTCTTCATTTGATATTATTTTATAGTACATATTACTCTCATTATCTAATTTCATACCTGCTCTAATTTCATCAGAATACCATCCATTTCCTACTTCAAATAAACCTCTTAAATCTATATCATCATCTTTTTTTACATATGTATTATATATCTGCGTTGTAGCCAAAACTATTCCTACCGTTCCTATTAGTGTTATAAGTACAGCTGCAGCAATTTTGGAAATTTTATTTATATTCGTACTTTCTTCCTTTTTTATTTTAGCTATTATAGATTTATAATTAGCCTCTTTATTAAAATATTTTTTATTAAAATTTTCCTGTATTTCTTTTTTATTTTTCATTATTGCCACCTCCTAACATAAACTTTTTAATATTTTTAAGCATTCTATATAAGCTATTTTTTATTGTTGATTCATTTAATTCTAATTCTTCTGATATTTGTTTAAATGTCATATCCAAAATAAAATGTAAATAAAAAACTTTAGCAATATTATCATCTCTAGAGTTTATATATTCCCAAATTTTATATATGTTGTCTTTTGTTATATATTCTGATTCCATATCTATACCGAGAATCTAAATCTATGGTAAACTCCTCCTCATCTTTTTCTTGAAATATAGATATAGTGTTTAATCTTTTATTTGAATTAAAATTTTTTATTATTTTATTTTTGGCAATAGTAATAATATAAGATTTGTAATCTATAATTTTCTTTTTATTTTTTAATGATCTATATAATTCTAAATATGTTTCTTGTATGATATCATCTGCATCATTGATGTTATTACATGTGCAAACTATATATCTAAGCGTGTTATTATATGTTTCATCATATATTTGTTGAAATTTTTTTAATAATTTTTGAGTACTCATATTTTTCTCCTTTCTTACTATAATAGAGTCAAAAAATGAAGAAATAGTCTTATTTTTTTTATTTTTTTCTTTATATAAATTAAATATTATTGTAATTTCTTTAATATGGTCATTATTATTTCTTTAGTTTTGGGTTTATTAATGAATTTATATCCAAAATACTCATATAAAACATGCTCTTTTATTTCGTTATACATAATAGATGTGGATTTAAAAATATTTGCCTTTATTGAGTCTATACTTTTTTTATATTTTTTTGAAATTACAGGATAAATTTCTCTATTCAGATTAATATCATATTGCACATCTTTACAATAACATTCATATATACATTCATATAAGTACTTTGTTCCATTATATGAAAAATTAAAGTTTAGCAACTCTAATTCACTTTTTATTTGTTCCATTACTGTACTATCTTGATGTTTTAGTTTCTTTTGTTTAGATATTTCAATAATTTTATCAATAATATACTTTATATTACTAGTTTTTGAATAATAACTAAAAATATATTTGTTGCCTACTATTTGTGGTATTATATCCATATCTTCTATCATAACAATAATGGATGAATTATATTTTGTTATATTGTTTTTTGAAATATAGTTAATTATATCTATTCCTTTAACATCAGGCAATTTAAAATCAAGTATTATTATATCGACTTCATTTTCTTTTATAATATTTATTGCTTCCATTCCAGTATGAGCAATACCATATAACCTAATGTCTGGAAGTTCTTTACAAATTGAATTAATTAAGAAATGAGATTCAATTAAATTATTTTCCACAATTAATAAATTTAGCATGTCTTTCTCCTCCTCCATTATAAAGAAAGAAAAAAGAAGAAAAAAGTCACATTTTTTTATTTTTTTTACTTAATTTTTAACTTTTATATATTTTTACATTTTTTAACAATTTCATGGTAATATGTAAGGGCATTAGGCAAATGTCTATCGCAAGCAGGTAGGGATACAAACATAATATGGAGGTTAGCATTATGAAATTTAAAAACTGTATCACCAGCTTCCTTTTTGCTATTTTGAGTGTTCTAACTCTCATTCCTGTCGTTCCAGCAATGGCTGTTGGATCCGAAAATGTAGCCATTTCTGAGACATCAACAGATGTCGAAGTAGCCAGTAGCCGTTTTTACGCACAGTTTACTGGTGGTTGGGATCAGTTGAGAGTCACTACCACTGTTACTAATGAGAATGGCTCAAAAGTCGGTACTGTCTATGCCGGTGAGGGCGTAACTGTTCTGTATTATAATTCGCAGACAGCTCAAATAGAGTACAGTGGTTCTGGTGGAGCTAAAAGAGGCTATATCCCCACGTCTTCTCTGAAGTATGGTGGCAGATATGGTTATCTGTACGGTGCAACTGATGTTGGAATCGTATTGACTAACAGTAGCACATATTATGATACCAACAGAGCCTACTATGCCGGTTCCGTCAATGCCGGTGAGTATGTCGTTATCCTCAGTCGTGCAAATGGTTGGGACTATATTGAATATAACATCTCTGGCGGTCAGAGAAAACGTGCTTTTGTCCCTTCCTCTAGTATTGACCATCAGTATGGAACTGCTCGTACAGCTCACTATCAGGATAAAGTAGAATTTTCTGACGGACTTTTCATATTCTTTACAGTAAACTCTACAACAAGAGTATATGCTGGTCCGAATGGTAGTTCTTATCCTGATATTGGTTCGGTCTCTCCCTCTGATAATGGCTCGATGGCTGCATGTGCTGAATTTACAGATGCTAATGGAAACCGTATGTATTTTATTAGGTATCATGGTTCTACTGGCGCATGGAAGTATGGATACATTTATCACTAAATGCTTCCAATTTACCCATAATTAAAATTTAGGTATGTTAATTTTTACGTAACTATAATCCCTTCTCCCTACCTCGAAGACGGACTCTATCTGAGTCCGTCTTCGCTATGTATTTACTTTTTTTACTATTTATTCATAATTTCAAGTTTTGCTAAGAATAATATGATAGATTAGATTATCTCTACTTAAAAAGGTTATACTTTTAGTAATTTATTAATCTTTCTTTATATTTACACAATATATCAAGTATTACTAACATATTATATCTATTTTTCTGATTTTGTACAAATATATCTCCTTTTTTATTTATTATATTAGCTTATTAGCTTTTTAAAATTATCTGACGATGTATTATTTAGTTTTTGCAAATTCTATAATCTAACATAGCTAAAATCTTGTAAAAAATACTTTTAATCTATATATCATAATCTAAATCTCATATTATTCTTATTAATACACATATATTAGTTTCTTCTTATCTTGCCTAATTTCTAGGACTCTTAATAACACTTTATCCATATAATTAGAGAAGCTATTAAATGTAGAAGGAATCTTCGTACCATACTAATATTAGAATTATCATGTTGTACAATTATTACACTATTCCTTTTAGAAATGCTATTCTTTCCCTATGTATTCTCCATATTCTGTTATAAATTTCCTAATATTATTAAATGAACTTTTAGTAAAATCTTTCGTAGATAATTCAAATTTATTGTCCTCAATATCTATTTGTTTAGTTTCTACTTTTAAGCATTCTCCTGGAGTATACAATTTTTATAATTTAGGATATATGTATGCTACAAATCACATACATTATAATTATTTCTTTTCCATATAATTCACTATGATATTATTTAATATAAATTACTAAATTCTCTTTTTTACAGTATAATTCTCTTTTAATTTCGGTATTCTAATTCAGATATCAGTTTTATTACATCTTTTCAACTAGCTATTGCTATATTTGAAGTCATATTTATTTACCATTATAAAGTCGATTTCTGCTCCAACCTATCTCGAATAATATATTTATTTATTTTTTATACACCTAAATGTTGCTTGATATAAGAACTTTTATACCTCTACACTGTGAAATAACACAAAATATGCTTTATTGTATAAAATTAATCTTCAATTTCTGTTATTATTCCTGTTAACATTCTTTTTTCTTATTTACTTCTTATAATAGTTCTTTTAATCTTAGATCTTAGATTTTACATTTTACCTCCTACATAAAGCACTTGTCCTTTAAATAACCCCAGAGTATTCCCCCAGCTTTGCTTGGGATTGCTCTGAGGCTATAAAAAAAGAAATCCTTATTATTAAAGGATTTCTCTATATTCTTTATGCTTCTGGTTCTACTAAACCATAGTTATTACTATCTTTTAATTTATATATTACATTTACTTTACCTGTTTGAATATTTACAAATGGTAAGAATGTATCTCCCTTTCTTTCTTGTAATTTTATTTTTGCATCTTCTATATCCATAGGTCTTACTTCATAGTATAATTCTTTTATTACTTCATTTTCTATAGTTGTTTCTTCTGCTACTGGCATATCTTTTAGTGAAACAGCATCTTTAGTCATTCTTTCTCTTTTAGTTTTAAATTTTCTGATTTGTCCTTCTAATATATCTATGTTCTTGTCTATAGCAGCGTATAAATCTTTATGTGCAGTTACAGCTTTATATGTATCTCCTTTTACAGATAATCTAGTTTCTGCGACTTGTTCTGTTTTTTCTGCTCTGATTGTTACAACTACTTCATATTCTCCTTCGAAATATTTATTTAATCTTTCTGCTTTTTTTTCTGCATAATCTTTTATTGCTTCTGTTGCTTGTAAATCTCTTCCTACTATTTTTATATTCATAATGTTTCCTCCTAATATTTATAATCTTTATGTGGTTTCATTATATATTTAAATTTCATATTTTTCAAGTATTATTTTTTTAATAAATATCCTCTAATTTATATTCTTTTTCTAATTTATCATTTGTATATAGCTTTCCTATTATTTCTAACTCTTTTATAGTGTCTTCTTTGACATTAAATGAATAAAGTTTTTTAGGTGGCGCAAGTACTATATATTTTAATGCTGTCTCTGTAGCTTTTGATATTTCCATTGCTCCTGTATCTTGTTTGGCACAATTAACGCACTTAAGCCCATTATCTTTAAAGCTAAAAAAATTAACTTCTTTTTCCTTACAAGTTACACATTCGCTAATATTAGGTTTAAATCCTAATAAACACATAAGCTTTATCTTAAAAATTGCTAATACTAGATCTCTATTTTTGTCTGTTTCTGAGATCATATATAATGTATTTAAAAATAGTTGTAATATTAAATAACTATTTTGATTTTCAGTTGTTACATCTGAAATTATTTTGGTTATATGTGATGCGTATTTAAGTTTGTCTAAATCTGTTCTTAGGTTATAGAAAACTTCTATTGTATCACAAGAATTCATGTTATATGTACTAGCCCCTTTATATAATATATATTCTCCAAAACATAACAATTGGCTGCCTGCAAGAAGACCACTTTTAGGTCTTCTTGCACCTTTAGCAGCACAGGATATTTTTCCCATTCCTGGTGTTAATATTGTAAGCATTTTATCGAAATCACCCATATTATGTTCTGCTATAATTATTCCCTTCGTTTTTATTGTTCCCATATTGCTCCGCCTTAATTTTATTTTCAATTTCTTTTACTTGCATAAATTCTACAAAAGTATCTATATTTCCAGTATTTTTAAAGGTATTCCAAGCCATTTGTTTTATCATACAATCAACTCCTTTTGAATTTATCTTTTGTATTTTTATTGCATATTATACTTTAATTAGATTTAAATTTTTTTACAATATCATCCTTATCTTGCCAATCTGATTTTACTTTTACCCAGACTTTTAGATTTATTTTTACTCCCAACATTCTTTCTAATTCTATTCTTGCAGATGTTCCTATTCTTTTTAACATACTCCCTTGTTTTCCTATTATTATTCCCTTGTGTGAGTCTCTTAGGCAATATATAATTGCTTCTACATCATATATTTCTTCATTATTTTTTGTTTTTCTTAATGACATTTTCTCAGTTTCTACATATATTCCATGAGGTACCTCTTCATCTAAAAATTTAAGGGCTTTTTCTCTTATAGTTTCTTCTACTAATTGCCTTGATGTTTGATCAGTATATTCATCTATATCATAATATGCTGGACCATAATTTAAGTGCTTTTCTATTTCATTTAATATTTCTTCTGTTTTTTTATTTTTAATGGCAGATATTGGAATAATCGCTTCAAAATTATATTCTTTACTGTACATTTCCATAAGTTCTAATAGCTTTTCTTTTTTGACTAAATCAATTTTATTCAGTATTAAAATTGTTTTCTTTTTTGATTCTTTTATTTTATCTAAAATTATTCTATCACCTTTTGTTATTTCATTTTTAGTACTATCTACTAAAAACAATACCACATCCACATCAGCAACTGTTCCATAAGCTGTTTCTAGCATTATTTCTCCAAGCTTCGTTTTGGGTCTATGAATTCCTGGTGTATCTATAAATATTATTTGTAATTTAGGTCTATTTACAATAGCTCTTATTGCTGTTCTTGTTGTTTGAGATTTATTGGCTGTGATTGCAACTTTTTCTCCTACTAGACTATTTATCAAGGTAGATTTTCCTACATTTGTTTTTCCAATAATAGTAACAAATCCTGATTTAAAATCTTTTTCCATAATATTATTTTTCCTTCCTATACTATTATACATATTTTAGATTAAATATTTTAATGAATTTTGTAACTTTTCTAAATTTCCATAAAAAATAAGCGAAGTTTCACTTTCCTCGCTTATTATATTACATAATTTAATTTTATTCAAATGTTACCTTTGCATCTAATGGGCATATATTTATAAAAGTATTACCATCATTTACATCTATTATATTTCCTTCTAAATCTTTATATATTGTTTTTGCAGTTCTAGAATCTTTTTGACATTTTATTTTTATAGCTTTTCCATTTGTTATATAGTATCCATCCATTGTCCCTATATTTTTTAATCCTTGTCTGCCTTTATTTTCTGAATCTTTTAATGTATAGTTTTCAGCAAATGTTATAATAATATTTTTAGTTGTTATATTTTCTTTAGTAGAATAATCTGTTTGTACTTTTCCTCTTGCATATCTTACATATCTTTTTGTTTCTGCATCATACTTATATGAAACTGTATGTAATTGTGAATATGGTATAGTTACAGTATTTGCCAACAATTCGCTTTCTAGTTCTACTTCTTTATCTACATAGTGCAATACACTTGTCGCTTCAGATGTAGTAGAATGTCCTTTTTTCTCTGCTATTTTTAAAATTGATTCTGTACTTGTTAAAACATTGTGTGGAGCAGATTTTGTCTTAACTCTTTTGAAATCGCTTGAGCTTTCTGTTATTCCATTTATATTATTTACATCTAGCTTTGATATATCTGATTGAGCTTGTGGGCTCCATCCATAATGAACGTATATTGCGTCATTTTCAAGAGCATAATCTAAGAAATAATGTCTAGAACTTCTTACTGGGCCTATTTCATCTAAATCTACTCCTTTAAAAAGAGCCATTAATCTAGATTCTCCTCCTTCAACAATTATTTCATATACACAATATGCTTTATTTAGTCCTGCCTGTGGCCAGGCATCTTTATGATTATCTATCATAACTGCAATTGGTCTTTCTGTTCCTTGAAATATGTCTATTATTTCCTTAGGTTTTACCTCTTCAGCTTGTACATTTCCTACAGGAGTCCCTGCAACTTGTTCACTTTGGGTATTTATTCCTATGCTTCTTAATACAAATAATACTACTGCTGTTATTATAGTTATTATAAGTATTGCAATTAACACTTTCATTTCTTTACTCTTAGTTTTACTTCTTTGTTCTTTTCTACTCATATTATCCCCTTTACTACATTTTTGTAAAAATTCCTATTATTTTATCAAAAAATAAAAAATATGCTACTATTACTGAATTTAATGCTGCAAAAATAACTGCAGCAGCTCCTACATCTTTTGCTATCTTAGCTTTTTCATGGAATTTCTCTGTGTATAAATCAACAACGGTTTCTATGCAGGTATTTACCATTTCTGTTATTATAACTATAAATATTGCCAAAAACAGAAATAACCACTCAATACTATTTAACTTTAAAACTGCTCCTAAAATCACAGCTAAAATTGCAACTATGATTTGTATTTTTATACTTGTTTGAGTTTTTAATGCATATACCATACCATTAAATGCATTTTTCCATGCATCCAACATATTTCTGTTATGCATAAAATCTTTTTCTTCTTTCATATTTACTCCCTAACTATTTTCAGTTTATTTAGTATATATTCTTCTTTTTTTCTCATTTCTATTTTATCTTGTTCTTCTATATGGTCATATCCCATTAAGTGATAAAATCCATGAACAATCATATATGCTAATTCTCTTTCAAAACTATGTTCATACTCTATGGCTTGCTTTCTTACTTGTTCTATTGAGATAATTACATCTCCTAAGACATCATATACTTCATTTCCATTTGTTTGTATTTCATTAATTTCTTGTTTTTCGAACATTGGAAAAGATAATACATCCGTTTCCTTATCTATATTTCTATACTGTTTGTTGTATTTTCTTATTTCTTCAGGAGTAGTAAGTATAATGTTAATGTATAAATTTTTATCAGTAAGTTTTTCTGTTCTAAAACATTCTGTTATTACTTTATCTATTATTATTTCATATTCCGCATTTTTGGGAATATGAATATATTCTATTTCTGTATATTTCATTTTATTCACCTTAAATTAAACTATTTCTTTTTCCTTAACGCTTTTCTTTTTCGTATAGTTCTCATCTAAAGTTATACAACTATTTTTTAATTTTCTCATTGCTCCTAATTTTACTAATCTATTTTTGTAAAATTTAATTATTTTTGAATAATCTCTTTTACTTGCATTAAGTTTCTTTAAATCATTTTTTATAAATAATATTTCTCTTTTCTTTTTAAATTCTTCTGGATCTTTTTCTTTTAATTTTTGCACTTTTTTAAATTCTTCCCAGAATTTTTTATATTCTTCTCTGTCTTGTGGTTTATCCCAATAAATCTTAGTTGACAATAAACGTATATTATAATCTTCTATTAGTTCTATTAATGTTTCATATGCCGCTGCCCTTTTTTGTGGGAATTTAGTATCAACTATTAAACTCCTAATATCTTTTAGTAATTTTATATAGCATTGCTCAGCAACTATTAATGGTAAGCTATGTGTAAATAGTTGTCTACTTATTCCTAATAAAATCATTTTCTTTTCTATGAATTCTCTTTGTTCCAATTTGCCAACTGTAAATCTACTGAATTTATCGTATTCATCTAATATTTCTTTATATGTGTTACTTGAATCATATTTCATTTTAATTGGTAGCACATTTGTTATATATTCTTCTAAGCTAGAAAATATTTTATCATATATTATTGATTTATCTTTATAGCTCAAATTATCTGCAATTTGTACAGAATAATGTTTTAATAATGCTTTGTATGATGACTCTATTTTTGAACAATAAAACTTTTCAAATCTAGTTCTTAATTTTGGTTTTTCCATAGACTTTATAGTTTCATAATCTAAATTTATTAAATATAATTGTTTTTTATATTTATACTCTGTATATTCAGTGTCTTTTATATGTGTAACTTCATAATAACTTGCTAATGCATTTTTCTCAAATTCTGTTGCCGTATTATTCTTAACTTTTTTATATATAGAATCCATTACATTCTTATCTATTGCATCTAAATATAATGCATATGATTCTTCATATTTTTTTGATATTACTTCTTTTCTTTCTGGAAGTTCATCTTTCTTAAGCTCTGCATAAAGTTCATAATTTTTTAACAAATTATTTCTTTTTATTGAGATTAGCATACTGTTTATTCCTACCTTAGTAGGTATAAGCAATTTACTTATAGTATTTGTTATCTTTGTAAAAAATGTTCTATCTGTGCCAATTACTCTTAGTTCCCTTTGTTCCATTATTTTCATCATCCTTTCAAAATACTATTTTCTCTTCAGTGCCTATATTCTCTAATACTTCGTATATAACCTCTGCTTCTACGCAACCTTCACTCTCAACATAGTTTACTGTTACATTTTTTATATTTTCCTTATTTTCTATTTGTTTTAGAATTTCTTCTTCTGCTATATTTTTTGCCTTTTCTCTTGCTTCTTCTAATGTATATTCAACATCTTTATATGTTGTCTCATAATTGTCATATTTAATTACTTCTACGGGTATATAGAAGTTTGAAAATATTTTTACTTTCTTGTTAGTATACATTGTATCATAATTTTGAAATTTTGAAAGGGTTTTAAAGAAATTTATTTTAAAATTATTTATTAAAATTCCGTATTTCGTTTCGGAGCTACCTGTTTGCTCTTTTATCCTCTGTTTTAGTTCAACCTTTGCTTTTTGACTATACCATACTTTTCCGATTACTTCACCACTTGCATGTTCATATCTTACTCCCGTATATTTTCCTTCCATCCATCCAGCAATCAAAACGGTTCCTTTTTTTATAACATCGCCATTTTTTACCATTGCAGTTCCATTATTAGAAGTTATTTTTTCTATCACACAATCTTTTGTTGCAACTATGTTACAATATTCAGATTCATCTATAATATCTGGTTTTTTATCCGCTTCTACTATCTTTACCGTAGCATTTGTTCCTTTAATTGAAATCCCTATCCAAGCTATATCATCCCTTTTTATTCTTACGTCATTTATAATTTTTTTTGTATCTATTTTAGATTTATTTTCTCCAACTAATAAACCACTATTATTTAAATCCTTTAATATTTCTTCTGTAGGAATAGTCTCATTTCCAACTATATCAATATTCCATATATATCTAGAGATTGTAAACATTATTAAGAATATTACAATTAGTGTTCCAAAAAATATTTTTCTCTTTTTATATCTATTCAAAATAAAAGGAAATCCCTTTTTCTTTTCTATTTTTATCTTGCACCCTGTCTTTTTTGCAATTCGTTTTGTTTCTCTAAATTCATTTATCCCTATATTTATATGTATTATGCTTGACTTTTCTCTTTGCATATTCCAAAGAAATATTTTTTTAGATTTGCATATATTTATAAATCTTTCTGTGTAATACCCTTCTATACATATCCTTAAATAACCGCAGTATATAATTTACAAATATCTTAAATATCATTCATTCTCACCTTCATCTACTTGGCTCTCTAAATCTATACTATCTATTTTTCCATTTATCATAATGTCATCTTCCGTCATTTGGTTTAAAGATAAGTTAAAGCCATGAATATTTATATTTCCTATTGTAGTACTTATTTTTACAAAAAATTCTTCATATTCTACGATTCCTTTAAAATTTTCTATTAATAGCTGTTCAAATCCTATTAATGTTACTTTAGGGATTTCACTTGAAACTTCTTTTGGAATTTCTAATATACTATCTATTTTTCTTATTAATCTATTTTTTTGTTTTTTCATATTGGCCCCCTGATAATATCTATTTTTCAAACTCATCTAAAGACTTAAATTCATACCCCATATCTTTTGCCGTTTTTATTACATAATCTAATATATTCATATTATCTTTCGAAGTTGCGTGTAATAGCATTACTTCTCCATTATGGAAATTGTCTACGACTATTTTCTTTGCTTTTTCTTCTCCATTTTGATTTTTCTCATCCCAGTCTTTATATGCAAAACTCCACATAACTGTTTTATAGCCCAATGAATTTGAAACATTTAGTGTTCTTTCACTATATTCACCTTTAGGTGGTCTTATGTATTTCATTTCATATCCGAATTTTTCATACATAGCTTGATGTAATCTTAATACTTCATCTTTTATTTGTTCATCACTTATGTCTGGCATACTTTTATGATTCACTGTATGATTACCTAACTTCTTAATGTCTAAAAAAATTTTATTTCTCTCTTTTTGCTTTTTTCACAAATTGTTTTAAAATCTTCTATTTGTATAATTTTATTTATTTTAGCTTGATATCTTTCTAAATAATATACTGTATCTATTAAGGTCTGTTAAGAAATATGAAAATCAGACAAAATTGATTAGTTTTATAAAATTTCGTTTACAAAGATTTAACATTTATATATAATCTTTATATAGATTACTTTTGGGGGATGAAAATGAAATATTTAAAATATTTTTTTAGAAAAGTTAGAGAAATAGTGAAAAGCTTTGTTAATCGAGCTATTCCATTTCTATTTTTTATCTTAGTTATTTTTTTAACACTAATATCACAAGGCTATACTTGGGAAGATTTTGGGCTTGATGGATTTAGCTTGAATCCCAACGATTACTGTAATTTAACAGATATAGAATATACTGCTGTATTGCATGATGACCCAAATGGTAATGCTAGTGTTGAAATTACAGAATATCTAACATTTGACGTACATGCAGCCTCAAAATCTAATACATATAAAGAATTATGGAGAGAGCTTCCAGAAGAATATGTTGATGGTTTAAAAGTAACCTATGATGTTGAATCAGTTTCTCAGATTCTAGACAATGGTCAAGAAATACCTTATTGGGAAACTCCTAAAATGTATTGGGAAGATTCTGACTATACTCAAAGTTCAACTATGCGTTGGCATCATAGTGATGGTTCAGGGAGATATCCAGATAATGACGAATCTTTGCTAATATATATTCCTTGGACATATAGAGAAAAAATGACTTTTAAAATTGTATATTCGATGAACAATGCAGCATTAAAATATAACGATTGTTCCGAATTATATTTAGCTATGTATTCTGGAAATACTATTACAAAATTAAATTCTTATAAAGCTCAAATTCTTATACCAGATGAAATAATGCCATCTACTTACTATTCATATACATTCGGAACAGCAAATAGTCGATTACCATATACAGAATCAGATTCTATAAATCCTGGATACCATACATTTACAATTAATTTAGACAAATCGGATTTAAAATTCAATTATCATAATCGTTATATAGAATTTTGTTTGCTTGCATATGGTAATGATAGACATATTTTTACAAAATACGCACCTAATAATTGGTATTCAGATGAAAATGTTTTAGATGAATGCATTTCAGAAAATGAATACTATGAAACACAAAATAGGAAATTCAATACATATAAAATACTATTATTAGTAATATCGATAATTGGTTCCATTCTGTTAATACATAACGCAATAAGGAAATATAAGAAAATTAAAGAAAAGTATAACTTGTATGAACCAGAAATAAATTATGATTATTTTAGAGAAATACCTAGTGACTTAGATCCAATTTTTGCATCAGAGTTAGTCTTTATAAAGGATCCATTTGATGAAAATAAGGAAAAACAAGAAGAATATGCAGCTGTATTGCTTAGTTTAATAAGAAAAAAATATGTTAAAATTACTAAATTAAATAATAGTGCTGACTGGGATAATTTAAATACAGTAATTTCTATAGAGCCTATAAGCACAAGCTATTCAACTCCAGATTTTACTGATTCTCCAGATTATTCACCTGAGCCTATTTATACAGCAATAAATGAAAATACTGGCGATACTTTAGAGCCACTTACTACTTCTGAAAGACTTTATTTAGAATTATTAGAAAGACACTCTAGGACTTATAATAATTCAATTACATTAAATCAATTACAAAAATGTATAGATAATGATTATGTATATACAAATGCATTTGTAAAAGATATAGAAAAGAAACCTATATTAGAAAGTGGTGTTATGCAAGGATATTTTCAAAGTGCAGATTATGATGCTCCAAAAAAAGAACTTAGCAGAATTGCTAAAACAAGTCTAATATTAGGATTAATTTTATTATTTGTTGTAAATCCTATTTCTTATTTTACACCTATGGCATTAAGTTTTGGGGCATATGCTATTTTCGGTATTGCTTGTTTGTGGAAATACTTTTATCTAACTTTAAAGGCAAGTAATTCACTTTTATTTACACAATATGGAGCTAATGAGCAATCAAAATGGTATGGGTTATATAATTTCTTAAATAGCGATACTTTAATTAACGAAAAAGATGTTTATGACTTACCTTTATGGGAAAAATATTTGATTTATGCAACTGCGTTTGGTATCTCTGAAAAAGTTATAAAAGCTATAAAGATACATGCAATAGAATTAAATATTGATAACAGTCCAATATTAAATCATAATTTCTATATTCACTCAAGAAGTTTTCATAGAACTTCTAGAGCCTTTGGTCATTCTATTTACCACTCTTCAAGAGTCCATGGATTTGGCGGACATGGTTATGGTGGTGGTGGCCGCGGAGGCGGCGGTGGTGGCGGAGGCCATTAATAATCATAAAGACTATAATATGTCTAACATAAAAGAAAGAGTATTTTATACACTCTTTCTTTTTATATCTATAATGTTTGGAGCTTTTAATTATGTTATTCTTTCAATATATCTTTTAATTGTAAAGAATTTAATTTAATATCTAAGCTACGTTCAATTCTTTCTTTACTAATTGTTTTGTAGATTGTTTTGGATATGTATTTTTCAGCAAATTTAATTATTTCTTTATATTCATTAATGTCATCAGGAAAATATATTCCTCCTTTATCTTTATTTTTTATCATCCAACAAGT
>CALXZQ010000014.1 GCA_944393275.1 uncultured Clostridia bacterium | reverse complement strand
TAATTATAAGAAGTATAATTATATCTTTTATTTTTATATATATAAACAAATTAATTAAACTCAAATTGATTTAAAGAGGAGATACTTCAAATTTTATTTCAAAATCTGTAAATTCATTTTCTCTTTTCTCTTTTATACAAGATAAGTAATTTTCTATTTGATTTTGAGATTTACAAGCAGCTATGATAGCAGGGTTTAATTCATAATGAAACATAGTATCTATTGCAAATTTTAAGGCCTCTATCTTTGGTTTTGATTCTTTATTTCTAACTAATGAATAACTCTCCCTGAAACGAGCAACAACAGGATGTTTTATATAAAAGTCTAAGGGAAAAATAAATTTTTGTGAGATCACTTCATCGAAAGATTTATATTGTTCAGGGTACTGTTCTAAATATGTTAAAACTTCTTTTTTTGAATAAGGAAGATAAACTTTCTTATCTCTTTCAGATATTATTAGAACAGGATTATCTTCATTGGTAGCTTTTGAATTTGTTAAAGAATCTGAGGAATTATTTTCTGTTCCTTGAGAATTTGGTTCTAAATTTTCTACATATTCTGTAGAATTTGTAATATTTTGTATTCCACTAGAACAGTATAATAAGTATTTTTTTACAATAGGTTTTGTAAAAAAAGTATCAACTTTAATGTCGTTTAAAAATATTTGTGATTTTGTTTTTTCAACTGTATTAGCAAAATTATTAAGTCTAGTCCTTAATTCAGTTAATTCTGAAGAAGATTTATAGTTATTTTTTGAATTATTTTCAGAATTGGCTTTTAGTGATAAATCTACTATATCGTTTTTTATTTCATGATATGTTTGTTTGTTATTTTCCAAAGTTTTAATATTATCATTAAGTAAATTTAATATATTTTTAAGTTCAGAAATCAAGTTGTTAGTAGTTTCTAAATCTATATTAACACTATTAGAAGAAAGCATATTATGAAGATTATCTATAAATTTGATAATCATATTTTCATTTGCTTTTTCTTTTTCTATTATATCATCTATTTTTTCTAAGCTATTATTCATATAGTTTAGAAATTCAAATTCCTTTGGAGAAAATAAATTATTAAAAACTGTATTATTATATATAACAGATTGTTCCATAAATTTCACTCCCTTTTTCATAAGTAAATACCTTTTAAATTATATCATATAAAAAGGTAAAGTGGATACAAAAATATTAAAAATATATTACATATTTAATAAAAGTAAAAATGTAATGGAAAAATTCATGAATATAATACTAATGATATTTTTAATAATATTTTATAATCTGAAATAGTACAGATTATTTTATTATAATTATATCATCACTATTTTAATGTATGTAATTGCAGAAATAAAATAAGATAACTTATCAATAAAGTCATATAAGTATTTTTACTATTATATATTAAGATAAGAGGTGATATTATGAGGATTGCTAAAATAAGTAGCAAAAGAAGGATGAGAACGATTATGTGGATATCAATGCTGATACTATTTCTTCTACTTATAAGAATTGCAGTAATACAATTTAAAGATGGTATGAAATTAAAGAATCTGGCATATGAGCAGCAGACATTAAACAGAAATATAAGTCCTAAAAGAGGAACTATATATGATGCAACAGGAAAAAATATATTAGCTATTAGTGGGACAACACAAATGGTAACTGTAAATCCGGTAAATATAGAACAAGAGAACAAGGAAAAAGTAGCAAAAAAATTATCTGAGTTATTTGAATTAGAATATGAGAAAGTCTTAAAGAAAGTAAGTAAGAAAAGCTCTATAGAAACAATTGCAAGGAAAGTAGAAAAAGAAAAAGCAGATGATTTAAGAAAATGGTTAGAAGATAATAAAATAGATTCAGGAGTTAATATAGATGAAGACACTAAAAGATATTATCCATATAATAATTTAGCTGCACAATTTATTGGGTTTTGTGGAGCAGAAAATCAAGGTTTAGACGGAATAGAAGCTAAATATGATTCCATCCTAAAAGGGGAGAATGGAAAAATTCAAAAAAGAACAGATGCAAAAGGTGGAGAAATAGGAGGAGAAACAGAAGAATATATTCCACCCACAGATGGTAAAAGTATAGTACTCTCAATAGACATGACCATACAATCTATTGCTGAAAAATATCTAGAAAATGCCTGTATAGATAATAAATGTACAGATGGAGGAAATGTAATAATAATGAATCCAAATACTGGAGACATATTAGCAATGGCTACGTATCCAAATTATAATCTAAATGACCCATATACTGCGTATACAGATGAATTGAAAGGGGTATGGGATACATTACCACAAGAAGAACGAATAAAAAATTTGCAAGCTGTATGGAGAAACAAAGCAATTGCGGATACATATGAGCCTGGTTCTACATTCAAATTAATAACGGCTTCAGCAGCATTAGAGGAAGGAATTACAACAACAGATAAAGAGGGGGAATTTAATTGCAATGGAGGAATTGAAATAGCAGGAGTTAGGATAAGGTGTTGGAGATATTATAGACCTCACGGATCAGAAAGTTTGAGACAAGGATTAATGAATTCTTGTAATCCAGTTTTTATAAGCTTAGGACAGAAGATAGGTAAAGAAAAATATTATGATTATCTAGAAAAATTTGGTTTCTTAAGAAAGACAGGAATAAATCTTCCGGGAGAAGCAAAAGGGATATTTTTAGCAGAAAATAAAGTGGGGCCAGTAGAATTAGCTACGATATCATTTGGACAAAGATTTGAAGTAACACCACTTCAAATGGTAACAGCAGTATCTAGCATAGCCAATGGAGGTACTTATGTTAAACCAAGAGTTGTAAAAGAAATAATTGATGAAAAAAATAATATAAGAGAAGAAGTACCAGTAGAAAAGATGGATAGAGTGATTTCGGAAGAAACAGCGAAAAATGTACTTAGTATGATGGAATCTGTTGTAGGAGAGGGAACAGGAAAAAATGCACAAGTTAAAGGATATTTAGTAGGAGGAAAGACAGGAACATCTGAAGATGGGGTAAATACTAATAAATATGTTACATCTTTTATAGGAGTAGCGCCTATTTCATCACCTGAAGTTGTAGTTTTAGTAACATTATATAATCCAACAGGTGAAGGGGGACATCATCTACGTGCTAACTTATGGAAGTTAAAAATAAAATTATGTATTTGCAATAACATATAAAATCTTGTGATTTTTATGAAAATATGATAAAATATAGTATGGTATGTAAATAGGAGGGATACTGTAAAAGGTATGATTGAAGTAATAAGAAAAGTATTATATATATTAGGAATTATGATAATAATGATTTTGGCAGTTACGACTATTACTTATGGAGCAACATCACAGACAACTGAAAGTTCTGATTATGTGTATTTATCTGATATTTCTTATATTAAAGATAAGTCGTTTGCTGCAAATGGACATACTATTCATTTAGATAAAAATGATAGCAACAATTTAATAACTTTAAAGGTTAATAATGTATCTACACCATTTATAAAAGGAATATGTGCATGGGCTACATCAGAAATAGTGTATGACTTAAGAGAATATAATTATGATTATTTTACATCATATATAGGAGTAGATATAAGTGAGCAGAGTAATTACTTTAATGGTGGAGCAAAATTTTATATCTATACATCTGAAGATGGACAAGATTGGAAGGAGCAATATCATTCAGATGTTTTTTTCGGATGGAGTGAAGCACAATTTATCAAAATAAATATAAAAGAAGCTAATTATTTAAAATTAGTTGCTGATGAGAATATAGAATATCCTGGAGATTGGTGGTCAAATTGGTATGATGAAGCAGTTTTTGCAAATGCTAAATTAATTAAAGAAGATTATGAAGAAAATTTGGAAAATTTTGACTTTATAAAAACTGTTTCTGAATACGATGAAATCATCAAAAGCCATTATGGTGAAGAAATAAGTGCTGATTATGAATTAACATTATTACAAAGAGAATTAGTTAATAATGTTGGTTATGAAGTATTACAAGCTCTTGCAAGATATAGTGATGATTATAAAGAAACGATCTATTGGTTAATGAATGATGTTGAAACTTTACGTCTGTATTTAACTGGAGGAAAGCCAGAAGGAACATATTATAATTCTATCAAAGTTTTAAGTGATTTATATACTACATATAAAGACGATTTGTCAAATGAAAATAAGACAGAATATGGGACAACCTTTGGAGATTTATATCGAAGAATGATGCTTTCTTTATCATTAACAGAATCAGGCAATGTGTATTTATGGATAGACGGAGTAAATCATTCTGATGCTATTACTCGTTATAAAATCTATAAAGAATTACACTTGCATGAAGGACAAGCTCAAGAATTAATTGAAAACAAAGTGTTTGAATCTCTTACAGTTGAAGAAATGCGTTGGGTAATGAACACAATTATCGATGATGAAGAAATAAAATGGCTAAATGACTATGTTAGAAATGAAAAAAATGGTGCAACAGGTCCATATGACTATATAACTTATACTTTTAATTATAACTATAATTTAGATAAGTATTATGATCCTGAAAATTATGATGAGTGGGATGCAAAATATAATTTGTCAAAATTTAATATTACTTATAAAAAAGGACAACCAAAGCTATGGATTGTTTTTGAAGAAGGTGCTGTTTGTGGAGGACTTTCTAAAACAGGAAGTTGTATATGGGGAGCATATAAAGGTTTACCAAATACTTGTGTAAGCCAACCTGGACATTGTGCATACATATATTATACACAAGATGCTAATGGGAATGGTATATGGAGTCTTGGAAATGACATCTCTGGTTGGGGACAATCAGGCAGGACAGAACATCTAAATGTAAGAACAATGAATGATTGGGGTAATGGAAGTTATACAAAAGGCTGGAATGCAAGTTATATCCTTTTAGCACAAGCTGCTCAAAATGAGTATGACAAGTATGAAAAGGCTGAAAAAATTTTAATGCTAGCAAATGTTTATAGCGGTGATAGTGAAAAGTTAGAAGAAATATATCGTAAAGCACTTGAAGCAGAAGAATTAAATTTTGATGCTTGGTTAGGTTTAGTAAACTTATATAATAGTGATTCTACAAAAACTGAAGAAGATTATTATAAGTTAGCACAAGAAATAGCCACAACTTATACATATTATCCTCAGCCAATGTATGATTTATTAAACTTGATAAAACCACATATGGAATCAGTAGAATATCAAACAATACTTTCTTTGTTGGAAACTAGAACATTGACAAATGCAAGTGAAGCAACAAATGCAGATTCTATTCAAGCAAATGCAGTTAAACAAGTAGCAAATGCATTATTAGGAAATATAGATACATCAATCGCAAATTTCTCATTTGATGGAGAAAATGCTGGAAGTATAGTTCTTTCTAACCGTTTTGATGGTGTAGATGTTGCATGGGACTATAGTTTAGATGGAGGAAAAACATGGACTCTATCAGAAGAACATATATTACCATTAACAGAAGAGCAAATAAAAAGCATTACATCTGAATTAGACATTAAAGTTCATATAATGGGTGTAGATTATTCAGAGCAAAATGTTTATACAATAGATATTCAAACATCATCAGGATTGCCATCAAATCTATATGCTAATGATTTAGAAAATAAATTAATTGGTGCTACAAATGCTATGGAATGGAAATATAATGAAGATGATAAATGGACTTCATATAGTATAGCAGAACCAGATTTAACTGGTAACAAAAGCATAATAGTTAGAATGGGAGCAACAGGAGTACACTTAGCAGATACAAATACAACAACATACAACTTTACTGAAGATAACCAGTTAGACACACAAAAGTATATTTCTATTGACAGACTATCGGTTTATCAGGTATCTAGTGAAGAACCAGGACACAGTGCTGAAGCACAAAATGCGATAGATGGTAATATTAATACAATATGGCATAGTAACTGGAATGGAAATGATTCAGAAAGATATATTGCAATAAAATTAGATGAACCAGTATATTTATCTGCATTAGAATATATACCAAGACAAAGTGGAAACAATGGAAGATTAAAAGATGGTAAAGTCCTTGTAAGTATGGATGGAACAGAATGGACAGAAGTTGCTATAATAACTAACTGGGCAAATAGCGCTGCTTCAAAAACAGTTACTTTTGAAGAGTCTGTAAAAGCACAATATGTAAAGTTAGTTGCAACACAAAACTATGGTGATGGACGAAATTTTATTTCAGCTGCAATGATTAACTTATATGAAGATACAAGTAAAATAAAAAAGCCAACTGCAGAAGTTGAATATGACATAGATAATTTAACAAATTTAAATGTTACAGCTACATTAGTAAATCCAAGTACAGAAATAACAATAACCAATAACTCTGGAAAAAATACTTATGTATTTATAGAAAATGATGAATTTACTTTTGAATTTGAAGATAAGTATGGTAACAAAGGTTCAGCTACAGCAAGTGTTAATTGGATTGATAAAATAGTACCTACAGCAACAGTCTCTTATGATATAGAAGAAGAAACTACTCAGAATGTAACTGCAACTATTTCAGGATTTAGTGAAAAAGTTACAATAACAAATAATTCTGGAAGTGATACATATATATTTGATAAAAATGGTAGTTTTACTTTTGAATTTAAGGATGAAGCAGGAAATATTGGAACAGCAACAGCTACTGTAAATTGGATTAAGGAAGAAACTCCAAATCCAGATGAAGAACCAGAGCAAGGTGAAACTCCAAATCCAGATGAAGAGCCAGAACAGGGTGAAACTCCAAATCCAGGTGAAGAACCAGAACAAGGTGAAACTCCAAATCCAGGTGAAGAGCCAGAGCAAGGTGGAACTCAAAGACCTGATGAAGAACCAGAACAGGTGGAAGACCAAAAAACAGAAGAGAAACCTAGCCAGAATAATAAACCAAATTCAATTGCAACAGACCATACAACTGTAACTGGACAATTACCTAAAACCGGAAAAAATAATGTTATTGTATTTATATTAATAGCAGGAATAATAACAATAGTAACATATAAAATTGTATATTTAAGTAAAAATAAAGATTCTAAAAAATAGATGTATATAACTTAAATAAAAAATATCTTATAGACCTAATGCTTGAGTTTAAAGCAATTAGGTCTATTTTTTGGCTATAATTAATAAAATAAGTTATAAATTGATTATTTTACTAATATCTTTTTAAGAGAATAATTAGGAGGTGTAGATATTATGATAGAAAATAGAAAAGAAATTGAAACAACATATGAAATAAATAATAAAAAATATACGGTAATAACAAGAAGTGTAGAAAATGTACAAAACGTAGATAAACTTTACGATGTAATATGCAAATATGCAATTTCGCTAATAAACTAAAATTTTATATATCTAATATATACACCGAAATGAAAGAGGTGTTATTGTAGTGATTGAAGCAATGGGCAACGAGCAATACAAGACTAATAAAAAAATTAAAGAATTGTCACTAGGATTAGCTAAATACAAAGTGGCAGCATATTTAAGACTTTCACAGGAAGATGGCGATAAAGATATAAGTGATAGTATTATAAGTCAGAAGAACATAATTGAAAGAAAAGTTGAAGAATTAGGGAAAGAATTTTCTATTGTAGATTATTATATAGATGATGGATATACAGGACTTAACACAGAGAGACCAGACTTTCAAAGAATGATTCAAGATACGGAAAAAGGAAATATAAATTGTATTATTACAAAAGATCTATCAAGACTTTCAAGAAACAGTTTTGAAGCTAATTATCTCTTAGAAATATATTTTCTAGAAAAAGAGATAAGGTATATATCTGTATTAGATAATGTAGATACTGGAATTAAAAACTCAAATAATGATATGATACAATTTAAAACACTTATAAATGATTGGTATAGTAAAGATATTTCAAGAAAAATAAAGTCAAGTATATGGGCAAGGAAAGAAAAAGGTATGTTTTTAGGTGCTATTGCACCATTTGGATATAAAAAATCAACGCAAGACAAGCATAAATTGATTATAGATGAACCTCAAGCAAGAATAGTTAAGAGAATATATGAAGAATATAGCATAGGAAATCAAATTTCTGAAATAGCAAAAAAGTTAAATTATGAAAAAATTTCTAGTCCGAATAACAACCAAAATGATGGAGAAATAAGATATAAATGGAGAGAAGATACCATAAGAAGAATACTATCTAACAAAGTATATTTAGGCCATACAGAGTATGGAAAGAGAATAAATTTAAGTTATAAATCTAAAAAAGTAAAGTATATACATCCAGAAGATTGGCAAATAGTATATAATACACATGAACCAATAATTACAGAAGAAGTTTTTCAAAAGGTTCAAAGGATTAAAAATATGAATAAAACAATAAAAAGAAAAAAGTATGATTGGATATTAAATGGTCTTGTGAAATGTAAAGAATGTGGAGCTAAAATGACTCTAAAAGTAGAGTATAAAAGAAATAGTCAACATGAATTAAAATCAAAAAAGATATGCTGTTTAAATGGATTAAAAAGGTATAAGGGAGAAAATTGTATAAAAGGTAGTAAAGGGCTTGATGAAGATGTACTTAATAAAGTAGTTGAAATAAATTTTAAAGATTTTATATCCAAATTAATAAACAGAGAAAAAATAATACAATTAATTACATATAGATATAATAATAGTTGTATTAGTGAAAAAAATAATACAAAAAAAAGATTAATGCAAGAGCTAATTAAAATAGAAAAAGAAATAAAAATATTATATTCAGATTTTAAACAGAATTTATTAGATAGAGAAGATTATAAAAAGTTTTATAAAGAAAAATCTAACGAGAAAAATAAAATAAGAAAAGAATTAGAAATAATATCACAAGAAGAAAAAAGTAAACATATATTAAAGACAGCAGAATTGAATGATTTAATAAATAAAATTTTAAATATTTTTCCTGTAAATAAAAATATTATATCAGAGCTAATTTATGATATTCAAATTGATAAAGAGAATAAAATATACATAAATTATAGATATGATATTTGGAATATGTGAGGTTGATATGAAAGAATATAGAGCAGGTATATATTTGCGATTATCCAAACAGAATTCTGAAGACAATAATAGTATAGAAATCCAAAGAGAGATAACAACAAATTATGCTATTAAAAATGGATACAATGTAATAAAAGAATATGTAGATAATGGATATTCGGGTATATTGGATTCTAGACCTGGACTAGATAAAATGCTGGTAGATATATCAAGAGGTTTAATAAATATGGTAATTGTAAAAGATATAAGTAGATTAACTCGTAATAAAAATAAAACTGGATGGTATACCGAGATATTTTTTCCAGATAATGATGTAAGATTTATTTCTGTAACAGAATTTATAGATAGCGGAGAAAGATATAAAATAGATGATACAATAATGCTTAGAGGAATTGCTAACCAATTTTATATTACAGATATTTCTAAAAAAATAAGAGCAAATAAAATGTCAATGAAGAAAGCTGGACAATTTGTAGAAAATACAGCTCCTTATGGATATAAAAAAGCAGAAAATGATAAGCATAAAGTTGTAGTAGATGATGAAGTTAAAACTATTATAAAAAATATATTTAATATGTACATAAATGGAAAGACTGCTAGTCAAATATCAAAATACTTAAACGACATAAATGTTGAGACTCCTAGTAGTCATCTAAAGATGAAAAATATGGCTATTAAATGGAACGCAGAACAAATAAATGATATTTTAAGGAATCCATTTTATATAGGAAATACAATATTAAATAAATATGAAACAAATTATTTAACAAAACGATGTATGAAAAATAAGAAAAAAGATAATCTAATAATAAAAGAAAATACACATGAACCTATAATTGCTAAAGAAATATATAATAAAGTACAAGAAATAAAGAAAAATAAAAGAACTGAAAAAGTTGTAAAACATAAATATTTACTTAGAGATTTAGTATATTGTGGAAATTGCAAAAGGAAAATTCAATATAAATTACATAAATCATCCAATAAACAAAGATTCTTGTATGGGAGTGCAAGTTTTAATTGTAATTTATTATATAAAGACAAATGCGACAATGATATGCATATTAAAGAAAAAGATCTAAATGAAATAGTGAGAATTGAAATTATTAAAAGATTAAGCATAATAGAAACAGAGGAAGCAATAAAAAAAATAGTTAGCTACTATGAAGTGAATAATACAAATATGAAAAAAGTCAAACAATATAAAAATGAGTTAGAAAAACTGGAAAGAAAAAAAATTATTTTATATAAAAAAAAATGTGATAACTATATGACAGTAGAAGAATTTAAGGAAAAATATGAGATAACAAAAGAGAAACTAGAACAATATAAAAATTTAATTGAACAATTAAACCAAGAAGATACTTGTAATTTAGATGAAGAAAAAATAAGAGAAATTGTGCAAAAATTTAAAAGTGGAAATTATATGTCCAATAATTTTTTAAAAGAAATCATAAATAGAATAGAAGTTTATCCCGAAAATAGAATAGAGATAATTTTTAATTTATAAAGTAAAAACCGCAATAAATGTGTTTCAATTCAAATAGTGAAAATCTATAAAACTACTGAAATTTAACATTTTGTTAAATTTATTTTTTAAAACATAACTGCAATAAATGGGGCATAATACAAGGAGGTGCTTGGAGAATTTTAACACTATATTGTATGAAACTTAATTTCACAGAAATTAATATAACGATAAAGATAGGATTTTGATCCTATTTTTTATTTGTAAAAGAAGAGTAATTAAAGATTTGAAAAATATATTATATAAGTATATTAAAACTACAAAAACTAGTGTAAAAATTGAAAATATAACTTAGAGTATAATATGAAGTAAAAAATACATTATAATTTATATTATACTAGTATAGTAAAAGAGGTAGTAAAGAAGCATCGAAAATATAAATACCAAGAAATTTTATTCTGAGTATATTTTTTTATAAAAAAATGTAGCATATTATGGAAATATTGTGTTATACTACCTATGTAAGGAAGGGTGGAAAAAATGATTTTTAAAGTAACTAATAAAATTGACTATATAGGAGTTAATGACAATACACTAGATTTATTTGAAAGTCAATATGTAGTACCAAATGGAGTATCATATAACTCATACATAATAAAAGATGAAAAAAATGTAATAATGGATACAGTAGATAAAAGAGCAACTAAAGAATGGCTAGAAAATCTTGAAGATTCTTTAGGAAATATAGTACCAGACTATCTAGTAATATCACATTTAGAACCTGACCACTCTGCAAATATTCAAATATTAGTTGAAAAATATCCAGAAATGAAGATTATATTAAATCAAAGAACAGCAGGAATGATGAGACAATTTTTTGATTTAGATTTAACAAATAGGTATGTATTAGTAGATGAAGGAGATGTAATTGATTTAGGAGAACATAAATTACAATTCTTTATGGCACCAATGGTTCATTGGCCAGAAGTAATGGTAACATATGAACAAACCGAAAAAATATTATTTAGTGCAGATGGCTTTGGAAAGTTTGGAACTCTGGATACAGATGAAGACTGGACTTGTGAAGCGAGAAGATATTATTTTAATATAGTAGGAAAATATGGAACACAGGTACAACAATTATTGAAAAAAGTAGCTACCTTAGATATAAAAATGATATGTCCACTTCATGGACCAATATTAAAAGAAAATCTTGAATACTATATAAATAAATATGATACATGGAGTAGTTATAAAGCAGAAGATGATGGGGTATTAATAGCATATAATTCTATTCATGGGAATACAAAAAGTGCAGTAGAAAAGCTAGAAATTATGCTTAAAGAAAATGGTGCGAAAAAAGTTGTTGCAATGGATTTATCAAGAGATGATATGGCGGAGGCCATAGAAGATGCATTTAGATATGATAAATTAATAATAGCAACACCAACTTATGATGCAGGATTATTTCCACATACAGAAGATTTCTTAAATCATTTAAAAAGTAAAAACTATCAAAATAGGAGAGTAGGAATAATAGAGAATGGCTCTTGGGCACCTATGTCAGGAAAAAAAGTAAAAGAAATTATAAAAGAATTTAAAAATATAAAACTATGTGATACAATGGTTACTATAAAAACAAGATTAAATGAAGAATCATCTAAACAATTAGAGAAGCTTGCTAAAGAGATTCTAAATTAAATAGGAGGTGAAAAATATGAAATATGAATGTACAATATGCGGATATATATATGACGCAGAAGTAGAAGGGGTAAAATTTGAAGATTTACCAGATGATTGGACATGTCCATTATGTGGAGTTGGAAAAGAAATGTTTAAAAAAGTAGAAGATTAATAAAATTAAACAGCTTGAGGTGTTAGGAATATAACAACTTAAGCTGTTTTTACTTGAAAAAACAATAAACTAAATATATAATGAGTAAAATTTAAGAAAGAAAATGAGTGATTAAGATGTATTATATTATATTAGTTACAATAGTAGCAGTCATAGCTATACTTAGTATAATATTAGGAAAAATCTATAAAAAAAGAAAAGTATTTTTAACAGGAATCCTTATATTCTTAATATTATCAGTTTTTGTATTTTTAGGAACAATTTATTATATCGAAGCAGAAGAAGAGAACTTAAGCAATCAATCTGGAGAATATAAAGATGTAAAGTTACAAGTTCCAGATAGAATAATATATAAAAAAGGGAGAAGCCAATATTACATAATAACAAGTGAAAACGACAAATTTAGCTTGATATATTCAGATATATATGATAATGTAAAATCAGTTAAAGATGGTAAAGTTTTAACTGAAGAAGAAATTAATAAAATAAAAGATGAAGGCAGTTTTATAGAATTTGATTATAATTTAAATAGTAAGAATTATATATTTCCATTAGATGAAAAAGATATAGGAATGATAAGAATGTTTACAGATAGTGGACAAATCCAATTAAATTATTTAAAAGACAAAGATAAAATCAGATGGAAACTAAATAGTGTAGTAAGGGACTTAAAAAGCTATACGTTTGAAAAAAATAGAAGTTATACATCTGAAAACATTATAAAAGAAATACCAGATAATATAGATATTAAAGAAAAAACTGCTGGAGTATATCAGACTATAGTAACAACAGAAGCTAGATATAATGAAATTGTACAAATTTTAGGATTTAAAGATGCTCCAAAATTGACAAGTACAGACTTCCCAGAGCAAAAAGTAATAATTACAATATCTAACCATGATATAGATTCTATTACAGAAAATGTTGGCAATATTAAATATAAATTTAAAAATAAAATAGATGGATATAAAGTAAATATATTAATTGCAAGTCCAGTAACAAATGTAAATTGTATATATTGTGAAGTAGAATATGATGAGAATGAATTTAAAACAGAAATTACAGAAACTACAGATGATACAAATTCTACAGAAATTTCATATCCATTAGAAGTACAAGGGATAATAACTAATATTTCAGGAAATAAAATAGAAGTAGGATATGACTCAGAAGTTACATCAAGTATAATATATTTAAAAGATGGAGCTATAATAAAAGAATATAATAACCCTAATCAGCTAACAATAACTGATTTAAAAATAGGAGATAGTATATATGCGATAGGAGACGAAATAGATGGAAATACAGTAAAAGAAATTGAAGTTGAAGAAATAAACATTTATAAAAAAGAAAACATAAAAAAACAAGTGGAATATTACATTAAAGATGGATATAGGATAGATGGACATGGAATAGTAGATAAATATATAAATGAAGACGGAACAGGAATAATTATTGTTGCTTTAAATCTAGGCAATTTTATATATCCCATAAGATTAAAAGTAGATAAAAATACGGAAACCTATTTAGGAATGGGATATCATTTGCAGTCAAATTATGGTTATGTATTAAATGAAATGTGTGATATAACATTAGATACTAAAATTCTAGATATAGACGATATAAGAGGTACAGTTAAAATGATTGAATATATAGCGGATTAGGAGGAAAAAGTTATGGAAATGATTATAGTGCTTTTAATTATGCTTATGTGCCTAGGCCTTCCTTTAATATTAACGGTTTTTAATATTATTAATTTATTTAAAAAGAAGAAATTAGTCAAAACTACAATAGTAACAGACATCTTAACATTTGTATTAGGTATAGGACTAACAGTACTTCTATATTGGTTTTTTGGTTTTCAAGATTATCAAGAAGCACTACATTTAGGTGGAGGAGAAGTTGGACTTCATGCACCAATTGCATCTTGGAGTATGCCTACAGTTATAGCTATATTAATTTTAGGAATAATATCATATATTCTAATTAGGATAAAAAAACTAAATCTGCCACCTATTATAGCAGTAGCATCTATGTCTGGAATATTTATATGTTCAGTATTTATGATAATATTTATAATACAAATATCAGAAAATCTAAAAACTCTTATGGTTGCATATTTAACGCTATTCCCTATAAATTATATTCTATGTAGTGCTAGGGCAGTAATGGAAGCGATGAAATACTATAAAGAAAAGAATATTGTACATAGGGAGTATGAAAATAAAATATTAAATGAATGTAGTAAAATATTAGCAGATATAGACACATGGCCAATCTTAGCAGTCATATTCTCTGTTCCACTTTCTGCAATATTAATATGTATTTTACTTCTATTTGGACAAAGACCGGATGAAGCAATTAAAGCGTTTTTAGAGACCAGCGATTGGACATTATCTAAAAAGATTTCTCCACCTGATGTAATATATGATGGACACTACCTATGCACAGTATCACTTAAAGGGCATCAAAATATAGTAAAACCAACTAGAATGGGAATAAGAAAAGGAGAAAAAATTATAGTAAATAGACAGTTATGCATTGCTAATGCCTTTGAAGATTTAATACATGAAAAAACACCTAGATTTCACCGCCTTGTAAGATATATTTACGACAAATATGGCTTCCCAATATCAAAATATATAAAGAAAGCATGGCAGGCAGATATAGTATATATCTTAATGAAGCCCCTTGAATGGATATTTTTATTTACATTATATTTGTTTGATAGGAAACCAGAAAATAGGATTGCGACTCAGTACATAGGAAAGAAGCTAGTTATTACAGATTAAGAAAGATCCCTAGAATTAATTTCTAGGGATTCATCTATATATTTTACCACAAGCTATTTTTGTTCCTGAATTACCACTAGGTTGAGTAGTAAAATCATCAGGCATATCATGAATAATAACTACCTTTCCAATAATATCTTTGATTTTAAATTTATTTAATAATACGCTTGTATAAGCGTAACCATTGTTTTCAATTAATGGAGGTAAATCGCCAGAATGATATGGATGAGGACAATTATTAGGATTATAATGTGTACCAGCATTTGCAAATTCATCTTTTAAATTTCCCGTACAAGATGTTCCATTATGAATATGAAAACCAAAGAATCTACCACTACATTTGTTATTAGTTGTTGGTAAGTTTTCTATTCTTGCAGTAAGAAGTACTCCCTTTTTTGTTTGTTTGAATGTTCTATACCTTTTATATTCGGATAAGTATTTCCACCCTTTATATTAGCTTTAGCGGTATTAAAAATATAATCTAACATTTTAATCACACCTTTATATTATATATTATTCAAAGTATATATTAATGTGAGATGTAAATAAAATAATATTGTTTTAATTTTAATAAAATGATAGTATATTATATAGTAAGATATAGAGACTAACAGATGAACAAATTAAAAAATAAGGAGTTTATTATATATGTTAGATAATGTTAAAAGAATATCAATTATAGGAGGACCTGGAGCGGGAAAAACCACATTAGCTAAAAACATAGGAAAAGAATTAAATATACCCGTATGCCACATTGATGGTATACATTATTTAGAAAACTGGAAATTAAGGGATCCAGAAGAGCAGGATAGGATTATTCTAGAAAAAGTAAAAGAGGCTGAGTGGATTATGGATGGAACATACAAATCAACTCTAGTAGAAAGAGTAGAAAAAGCTGATATGGTAATATTTCTTGATTATTCTACAATTGCGAGATTGAAAAGTGTATGGAGTAGACATTTTAAAACAATGGGAAAAGAAAAACCAGAAATACCAGGTTGCAAAGGAAATATGACATACCAATTTATGAAATTTTCTACTAATTGGAATAAGATAGAAGGGAATGATATAAAACAATTACTAAAGGATAATAAGGATAAAGAAATTTTAGTTTTCAAGAATAGAAAATTATTAAATAAATGGTATGAAGAACAATTTAATAAGAAAATAGAAATATAAATAAGACAGACACCCCACATAAAGTGGGGTGTCTGTTGTGTGTATAGGTCTAAATTCGTATAATTGATAGACCCACCAGTG
>CALXZQ010000013.1 GCA_944393275.1 uncultured Clostridia bacterium | reverse complement strand
CCGTTCGAGGCACCAAAAAATCGCTACAAATTTGTGTAGCGATTTTTATATTTTTAATAATTTTATTTTTGCGCATTATCACACAAATTCAATATATTTTAAAATACTCCATCTTTTCTTTATTCTTATTATAATTATTAACTGTTCCTAGTAAAGTATCAATTTCTATTTTTTGTATTTACATGTTTAAATTTACAATATATTATTTTTAAGCATTTAAAAAGGACATAGCAAAGCTATATCCTTTTATATGAATTCATATTATTTATTTAACTACATAATTAGTATTAATTCTATTTATTTACTAATTCTTTTAATGCTTTACCAGCTTTGAATACTGGAGCTTTTGATGCAGGTATTTTTATTTCTTCTTTAGTTTGTGGGTTTCTTCCTTTTCTAGCAGCTCTTTTTCTAACTTCAAATGAACCAAATCCAACTAATTGAACTTTATCTCCTCCAACTAATGCTTCTGTTACAACATCTACGAATGCATTTACTGTTGCTTCAGCACCTTTTTTTGTTTCTCCTGTTTTTGCAGCTATTGCTGCGATTAAATCAGCTTTGTTCATATCTAATTTACCTCCTAATAAGTTTATGTAGTGCCTAAATGCCTACTAATTAACTATATTCGCCAATTTTTGATAAAATCCTTCTTTTTTTTATTTATTTTTTTCTAGAAAAGCTTATATTTCTATGTTCTTGTATAATTTTATTAATATATCTATAACTTCTCTTCTGCTTCTTTCTCATATATACCAAGCCTTTCAAGTACTTTATATATCTTCTTACCATATGGCAACATATATATTTCCTCTTTAGTTAAAATTTTTAAAGCAATTACAGCAAGTAGATATATTAAAATTGCGAATAATATTGATAGTATTGTTGCCCATTTTTCTATAATTATTCCTGAAGCTAACTGCGAATATAGAAAATATGAGCATACTGCCATTATAGCGGTTGCTAAAATAGGTTTTATTATAAATTTTCCAATAGTTAAATCTAATTTTACATTCTTTCTAAGTACTGTAAACGCTATGCAAAATGCAACAATGTGACAAGCAACAGAACCTATTGCAGCACCATTTACTCCAAATGCAGGATTTGGAACTAATATTAAATTAAATACTAATTTTGTAAGCATTCCACATCCCAATGAAATTGCAGGTACCATAACTTTTCCAATTCCTTGAAGTGTCCCATTTATAGTTTGATCTAGTATTGTAAATATAATTGTTATTGCAGAAATTTGAAGTATTAATGCACCATCTGGAGCATTTGGATATAATAAGTGCAATATTGGATCAGCAAATATTATCATTCCAATTGTACATGGAAGTCCAATTAGCATACTAGCTAACAATGAAAACGATACTCTTTTAGTTATTGTTTTTTTATCATTTTTTGCCTTTGCAGCTGAAATTGCAGGAACTAATGCTGTTGCAAAAGCTATATTTATAGCAAGTGGCAATGAAGTTAATGTATCTACTTTCACTCCTAAAATTCCATATTGTGCTTGTGCCTCTGCTTCTGGCATAAATTTTTTTAAATTTCTTACTACTGTAAATGAATCTATATTTTTGTTAAAAGAAGACATTATTGAACTTAATGACATTGGTATAGATACCCACAATATATTTTTTACAATAGTTTTAACTCTTTGGTATTTATAATTTACAGATTGCTTTATTTCGTTTCTAATTTGCTTGCTATTCATTTTATATAATGAAAATAAATACATAAAACTTAAAAATATAGATAATGTTGTAGCAATATTAGCTCCTGCTGCCATCCACACAGTATTTCCACTACTTATTGTAAATATTAATTCTACTATAACAATAGTAAATATTGTTTTAAATATTTGTTCTAAACTTTGTGATTTTGCTGTAACTTTCATTGTTTCTCTACCATTAAAGTAACCTCTTAAGACTGAAGCTATTGAAACAAAGAATACTGCTGGAGATAATGCAAGTAAGGTATATTTAGACTCTGGTATTTGCAAAACTACATTTGCTATAAAATCAGCACCAAAGAATAATATTAATGTACCCACCAAACCAATTACAGCAAAGGTTGCAAATGCTACCTTAAATATTCTATTTGCACCTTTATGATCTCCCATAGCAGTCCTTTCTGCTACAAGTTTAGATATTGCATTAGGAACTCCTATTGATGATAATGTTAAAAGCATTGCATAAATTTGATAAGCACTACCATATATAGCATTTCCTTTATCTCCAAATCCTTCTTTATTAGTTAGGTATAAAGTATAAATTAAACCTAGTATTTTAATTAATATTTGTGAGAATATCAATGAAAATACTGCTTGCATAAAGCTCTCTTTTTTTATATTTTTTTCTTTTCGCATAACCTTTCCTTTCTCACTACTATAAATATTATAGTAATATGTATTATATTAATAATATTTTTAACATTCAATAGAATTAGAAAATTTTGTGTTTTTTTACCCTTAAAGTCTTGTTTTTTTGCCCATTTTGTAGGATAATATATATGTATATGTAATTTTTTGAAAGTGGTGAAATAATGAAATATATAGATAAATTTTTAAAGTTTTTAAAGACCGATAGAAATACTTTTTTAACATATATATTAACATTAGCAACAATATATATTCTTATAGATAGAATTGTAGAATTATTATTCTTATTCTTTACTGGAATATCAGTTAATTATTGGAATCCAATACAGTATACTTTAGCAATAGCTTGCCCAGTATTCGCTTTCTTCTTTTCTGGGCCATCAAAATTTGCAAAATCTAGCAATTTAAAATTAATATTTGTATATACATATACAGTAACAATATATATATTAGGTATCTCAATGATATGTCAGTGGATGAATGGACTTTTATGGATATTATTAATGTCAATTCCAAATTATGTTGGTCTAGTAACCTCATCGTCTGAACTTATACAACCTGCGTTCACAGCAATAGCATTATACTTACCTGTTACAACTGCTTGTGGTGTATTTAAATTCTTGTATATGAAAGTTAATGATAGTAAAGATTTAAGAGATTCTATCATCGACTATAAGGGTATTGACTTATCTCCATCTAATGAGGGTGTTGGACCATATACATGTGAAAATATTTTATGTGTAGATAAGAAAAATGGTAAGCCTGTTAAACTTCCAGAAAATAGACGTTTCGAATCTACTTTAATTGTCGGAAGTTCTGGAACTGGAAAGACTTCAATGGTATTTGAACCAATGATAGCAAGAGATATTGAGAAGAAATACTTTTTTAATGAAGTTTCTAAAGAAATGGGATTTACTGCATTAAAAACAGGTATAGCAAACTTAACTGCTCCTTATGATAATGATTACTTAAATACTCATTTCAACTTAAATATGATAAAACCTGTTGAAAGTAAATTTAAATTATATAAAGCCTATATGAAGAAAATGATACTAGAAGCTAAATCACCAGATGATATTATATATAAAACTATTGGGGTAACATCAATATCCCCTGATATAGAATGTACAGAACATATGATGCAAGTAGCAAAAAATTTCTCTATACCTTATAACATTGTGGATCCAGATAATCCAAATTCTATTGGTATAAATCCTTTTGTTTATGATGATCCATCAAAAACAGCAATAGCTATATCTTCTGTATTAAAAGCAATGTATGAAACAACTCATACAGATGTAGAAGAAGCTTTTAGAGAAAATGTAGCAGCTCAAACTATAGAGAACTTATCTATTTTATTAAAAGAAATGTATCCTAGATTAAATAATGGCGATCTTCCAAATCTTGAAGATATGCTTCAAATGCTTACAGAATTTGATTTAGTTGAAGACATGTGTAGGAAAATGGAATTTGATGAAGAGCTATCTCAAAAATACAAATTATTAATCGCTTATTTTAAAAAGAACTTCTACTCAACAGGTAGTGGTAGACCAGATACAGAAAAATATGTATATTCTGCTGTTACTCAACTAGATAATCTACTAAGACATGAAGGTATTAGAAATATTCTATGCAATAGAACAAATAATATAAACTTTGACCGTGCACTTGCAAATGGTGAAGTTACTTTAGTTTGTACTCGTAGAGGTGACTTAGGTGCTGCTGCGCATAAGGCCTTTGGTCTATTCTTTATTATACTAATGCAATATTCTGTATTAAGAAGAACTGGAAATGAAAAAAATAGAGTACCACATTTCTTATATGTAGATGAATTCGGTGACTTCATTGGAAAAGCAACAGAAAGCTTATTTACCTTATATAGAAAATATCGTGTTGGAATCATAATATCAGCACAGAACTTGGACCAATTAGGAAATAAAGATACATCTAGATATAGACAAACTATTCTTTCTAACTCCTCTACTAAATTGCTATTTGGTGGTGCAACTACAGAGGATTGTGAATGGTGGTCTAAAGAATTCGGAAACTACAGAAAATGGAAATACAAAAATGATTATGAAACTGATAAAGGACAATATTCACCAAAATATGGACAAATTGAATGGGCATGGACACCACATTTCCAACCTGATAAATTACATAATATGAAATTTAAAACCTGTGCTTATAGAACAAAGAATGTAAAAGGTGGAAATATTGTTGGTACAGCTTCTGTTAATTTTCTAGATTCAAAATACAAGGAAGCTCATCCTATAAAGAAATTTAATTTTTCTAAATTTTCTAATGGAATATCTGATGAAGAATCAAATAAAAATAAAAAGAAAAAATTTGATTATGCACATGTAAATTTTACTGATACAGAAAGAGCTGATGAAGTTGATCCTATTAAAACAGACACAAGTGATTCTACATTCTTATTTGATAATGAGGATGCAATAGTAGTAAACTTTAAGAAAAGAAAAAATGTATAAAAATAAATCCAACTTATAAAGTTGGATTTTATTTTATTCACTTAATAAATTTAATTCTACAGATTGAGCTTTATATTTATTTGTTGTTTCATCTAATTTAAATGTAATTAAAGTATCTTTTAATGTTTCATTATTCTGTCTTAAATCTGTAGTAAAGTATAGATTTATTTTGTCTATCTCTAGCCTATTCATTACTATTATTTTGAATAGCTCTGCTGTATGTTTTTCATCTTCACAAACAAATATTAATTGTGGTAATGTTGAATATCCTGAATCTCCTGGTACAAAATTGTCATAAAAATCTTTATATAATCTTAGTTTATCTACAATTTTGGTTTCCCAGTTTTCTTCTCTTCTTACAGATTCAAATAAGAAGTATATTGACTTATTATTTTTAGATAGCTTTACACTTCCTCCTGTTGCTATAAACGTTTTTCCTGCTACTTTCGCATTTAAAATTGGCTTTACTGTATATTCATTAAAGGCTTTTACTTTTCTTAAATAAGCTATTATTACTTGATTTCCAGCTAATCTTTTTTTAATCATTCCAACGGTTTTTGTATTATCTGTTGGTTGCCATTTACATTCTATACCTCTTGAGTTTAGTAAATATTTTCCCATTTTTTCTAAGCAATATATTCTATATATACCTTTTCCCTCTTCTGAATTAAAGTAATATCTTGTTAAAATTTTACATTTTATTAATTGTTCTAGTTTTTTATTTAACTTATCCTGAGATTTTAAGTCAATCCCTTTCCATTCTAATATTTGATATAGCTGCCTTGAAGTAATAAATTCAAACTCATTTACTAGCTCTAATATTAAGAAATGAATATCTGTTATATGTCCTAAGTTTATCTTATGTATGATTTGATTCATTGAAACATAACCATCTTTACCGTCAAATGTTTTTATTTCTCCTTCTCTTATTGCAAAAGGAGATACTTCCGCTTTTATTTGACTATCTTCTACCATAACTTTCCCTCCATTTTATTTAACAAATTATTAATTTAATTTTTTTCTTATCTGGTATTATTCTTTTTATATAAACATCTACATTCTGTCCATATTCTAAACCTTCTGTATATTCTGCTAGACCTACTAAATTAGGTTTTAACTCTATAAATATTCCATTTCCATTTTTTTCTGTTTCTCTTACAATTCCTGTAACTTTTGTTCTTTCTGTAAATAATTTTGCATTTTCTTCCCACGTACCTAATAATTCTTTGTATGAGAACATAACTCTATTTTGTTCTCTATCTATACTCTTTATTTTTACATCTATCTCTTGTCCAATATCAAATCGCTCATAAGGTGTTTTAATTCTAGCTACCGATATATCTTCTATATGTAATAGCCCTACTGTTCCACCTTCTATTTCCACGAATACCCCATAAGGTTGAATTCCTTTTACTACTCCGTGTACAATCATATTTTCACGTAAGTTTTCATCGATTTTAATAAACTTTTTAACCTTCATTTGTACTTACTCCTTTTTTCTTATGTATAAATATAAATATATTATATAGTTTTATTTTCGTTATATCAATGTTTTTTATATATTTTTTATTTCTTTTTCTGTTAGATTCCTATATTGCCCTATTTTTAAGTCATTTACTTTAATTGTTCCTATTGCTGCTCTATGCAATGCAATTACATTCTTACCAATGCTTTTTAGCATTTTTCTTACTTGTCTATTTTTTCCTTCATGTATCTTAATTTCTATTCTTGTAATATTTTTTTCACTTTCTACTTTTAATATTCTTACCTTTGCAGGTTTTGTTATATATCCATCTATATCAACACCATTTTTTAACATGTCTATCTCTGAATTGTTAATTTCTCCTCTTATCGTTACATTATATGTTTTTTCAATCTCATGTTTTGGATGTGTTATTTTATTAATAAAATCTCCATCATTTGTCAATATTAATGCTCCTGATGTATACATATCTAATCTTCCTACTGGAACAACTCTGTATTTACTTTTAATTAGTTCCATTACAGTTGGTCTACCGAACTGGTCTTTTACAGTTGTTACATAACCTATTGGTTTATTTAATAAAATATATTCTTTGTGATTTTGTTCTTTAACCAGTTTATTATCAAATTCGACTTTATCTACATCTAAATCAATTTTCATTCCTAGTTGTGTTATAACTTTTCCATTAACTTTTACTCTACCTTCCAAAATATATTCTTCACATTTTCTCCTAGATGCAATTCCATTATCTGCTAAATACTTTTGAACTCGAATTTTGTTAATTTTTTCATTCATTACAATTAATTTCTCCTTTTTTCTTGTATCAAACTTAATATTTTTGCATATCATATATTATGTATACAATTTGTTTTTTATTTTCTTATTATGCATTATATATTATATAATGTGTAATAAGTTTATATAGATTATCCGGTATTTTTTATACCGGATTTGATTTTTATTTATCTAATAATTTTAATACGTCTTCAAAATATTTAGGCATTTTAGCTTCTATCTTCATTTTTTTACCTGTAATTGGATGATTAAATTCTAATCTTAGTGCATGCAAACATTGACCTTTTATTCCAAATGGATTTTTTCCATTTGAATATACTGCATCACCTACTATAGGATATCCAATATGTGATAAATGTACTCTTATTTGGTGTGTTCTTCCTGTTTCAATATTTACTTCTAAATATGTATATCCATTATATCTTTTTAAAACTTTAAAATGAGTTATTGCCTCTTTACCTGATTTGTCTACATCCATCTTTTTTCTATCTTTTTTACTTCTTGCTATTGGCATATTTATTGTAGCTTCTTCATCTGGTATGTTTCCTCTTACTAAGCATATATATGTTTTCTTCATTTGTTTATTTTTTATTTGATTACTTAATTCAATGTGTGCCTTATCATTTTTGGCAACAACAATAACCCCTGATGTATCTTTATCTAATCTATGTACTATTCCAGGTCGTATTTCTCCCCCTATTCCTGATAAAGAATCTTTACATATTGCCATTAGGGCATTAACTAAAGTTCCATCTGGATTTCCGTTTGCCGGATGAACTACCATACCTTTTGGCTTATTAATAACTATTATATCATCGTCTTCATAAAGTATATCTAATGGAATATCTTGTGCCTTTAAAGGAATTTCCTTTATTTCAATCGTCTCTACTTCTATACAATCATTTTCTTTTACTTTATATGATGCTTTTTCTGGCTTTCCATTTACTAGTATCTTATCCTCCTCTAAAAGCTTTTTTACCATCATTCTGGAAATTCCATTATCTAATATTGTTACTGCTTTATCTAATCTAGTATTAGTTAAGTTTTGTTTTATTATATACTTATTCAATTTTATCTTCCTTTTTATTTTTTAATTTTATTGTGTGTATTGCAAAAAATAATGCTAATAATACCCAACCTACAATCATAAGAACGTCTGCAATATTAAATGGTATTGAATATATAGATATACATTTTACTACATACCCTTTAAAAATTTTGTCTATTAGGTTACCTATTGCACCTGCTATAATAAATGTTAAAGCTATATATGTTTTTTTATCTATTTGACTTTCTTGTGTTTTCATAAATTTAAGTATAATACCTATAACTACAATATTGGCTATAACGAATGTTACTGTATCATTTTGTCCCATTCCAAATGCTCCATTATAGCTATCCATTTTAACTATTTTTATATTCTCATTTATTATATTTTTTTCTTGTCCTACTACTAATGCTTTAGCTATTTGGTCTACTATGACTAATATTATTATTGCTAATATTATTAGTATTATTTTTCTATTGTTCTTGATCTTCTCCAACAACATCAACTCTTTCTTCTTGAATTTCTTTTACTGGTCTTTCATAAATTATAAAATAGTCGTCTTCATATAATTTCTTATATTTAGGCTCTCTTGAAATAAAGAATGTATTTAGTTTTGCATCTTTGTACATTATTAAATGTGTAATTCCATATTCTTCTAGTTTATCTTCATAATATACCCCCATATTAGATATATTTAAAAAGTCTGCAAATACATATACTCCTTCATTAAATTCTGGAGTATATAAATCCGCTCTTGAATCTATAAATACTGGTATTCCTCTATATAGCATATAGCTTCCGTAATTATATTCATTATAGAATCTTGCTGTATTTAGGTCTATATTACTAGAATTTAATATGTAATTACAAGCATCTACCGGATAAGAACTTTTACTTATATATTCTTCATTTGATTCAAGTTTTGGTTTATATATTTTTATGCCTATTAACACAAAGATTATTATAAAAAATGTTAATCCTGTTTTTGTTGTAATAAATGATGTAATATTTTCTATCTCATCTGCCGCTTTATATTGATTTACGAAACTAGTAATAATCCTATTAACTGCATAAATTCCTATAAGTAAAAACATCGATATTTGCCTTCTAGACATTAATGCTAATATAAGAAGTCCTCCTATAAATAATACATCTCTTAATTTAATTTTTACTTTTGTAAAAATTAATAATGCAGCTATTGTTAATAATATACATAAGAATTCCTTAGATTCGATTAGTGTTAATGGTAAATGCTCATTTATATTCTCTGTTGTAATTCCATCATTAGTCTTCTTTAAATATGTATATGGAACATCTCCTAGTGGTGTTAATAATCCTGTTAATGTACATACTAAGCAAATTATTATCAAGAATTTTACATTTTTATTTTTTTCTATTTTCAATTTATATGGATTTTTTCTGTTTTCTTCTCTTGCAATTTTTATTCTCTTATCTTTTTCTTGTAGCTCTAATATCTCTTCATTTATATTGTCTAGTTTCTCTGCATTCTTTTTAAATATTCTACTTAATAGTCTATTCCATATAATTCTTATTTTTATTGGTAAATTTGCATCTACTATTATGCATATTAAATATTCTGCTATATATGGCAAAAATAGTACAAAGAAAAATGGCCAAACTGCTACATGCAGATTTGCTATTAAGGTAGATATAATTACCAGGAATACTGCATATTTCATTTTTCTATTCTCTAAGAATCTCTCTATAAAGTAAATTGTAAGTACAAATAATATAAATGTTACAAGCTGAGCTCTTGCTGCTATATATGGCTTACACTCGTATATTACACCTATAGTAAGTATAAAAGATATTAGATTATCTTTACATATCTTTGTATTAGTTAAATATATTGTTATTCCTAATATACAGCTTAATACTATTGTAGATATGTATATAGCATCCCAGCCTCCCCAATTATATATTAGGTACATTAATACATCATATAACCAATGCGGATATGTATATTTTAAGTTTTCATGCCACGAGAATGGATCTTGCATATCTATTGTACCTGTATCTACTATATGCTTACCTATAGATACAGTATAAAATGTATCATTTTGAAGTCCTATAGGTGCCGTTGCAAAACATATAATTATAATTCCAATAATCGCTAATATATTAAATCTTCTTTTTACTTTTGAATCCATTTTTTCACCTTTTCAATATAAACTTTAAGTGTTTGTATTATATCAAAAAAAGATTAAAAAGAATAGTCTTTTTAATCTTTCTTATTATTTTTATTTTTAATTTTATTATATTGCTGCTTTTTCGTTTTCTGTTGTCTCATTTTTATTTTCTTCTTCATTTTCATTTATAACTTCTAAACTACCTATAGAAACTTCATATGCAACTCTAGTTTGTGTTGTTCCATCTTCTAATTTCTTTTCATAATTTCTTGATTGGACTCTTCCTGTTATTCTTACTTTTGTCCCTACATCTAAGTTTTGGCAAAATCTTGCGTTTCTTCCCCATGCAATTGCTGGTATGTAATCTGATTTATTATATGCTCTATTTACAGCTAACAATATATCTGATATTTCTCTGCCAAATGGTGTTTGTCTATATATTGGCTTTTTACATATAAATCCTGTTAAAACTACTTCATTAGATACTTTTTCTTCTCTTTCATCTTCTTCTGATTTAGTATCATTCTCTACAAACTTGATTTCTTTTGCAAATACTGTTAGTACTAGTCTATTTCTTTCATTTTCATAACTGTTATATGATCTAAATTGACCTTCTATTATTACCTCTTTTCCTATTGTTAATTCTTCTGGTACTATTAGTCTTTCTGATACTGTAATTGGTATTATATCTGAGTTTCCACTTAAACGTTCAACTTCCAAATCGAATACATAAAAGCTTTCGCCATATATTTCGTGACTAAATCTTTTATCGCTGGTAATCTTACCCATTAATAATAAATGGTTGTTTTCTAAATAATTTGTAACCAATTTTAATTCCTCCTAAAATTTATTTATCTATCGTTTCTATATTGTTTTTTCTTAACATCATGTACTCTTTCATTATACTACTTTTTTTTGGTTTTGTCTACATAAAAAGTTATTTTTTGTTAAGTTGGGCAGTATTTTCCAATTTATTACTCATATTTTGTGAATTATTTTTGTCTACATTTTGATTCGTAATATTCGCTCCGGTTTCTACAAACTTATCATCTTGTATATAAATTTCAGATACTGTAAATAGCAGTATTACTGTGAATACAGCTATTATATATGAATAGATTTTTTCTTTATTAAATACTAAAAACATTAAAGTATCCCTCCTAAATATGCTTAATAAATTTATATGCTTAATATATTTTTTTATTCAAGTATTTATTAACAATTAGAATTTGTTCAACATAATATATATTAAGCTAATAGCTTAGAAAGGATGTCATTTATATGGAATTTGATAAAAATGTATGCCCTATAGTTGATATTGATGGACTAATGGAGTGTGGAAAACAATTTGATTTAGATATAACTCTTCCTTGTGATAATCGTGAAGTAATATACGGTGTAGTGCGTGATTGCTTTAAAGAACCAGTTTGTGATGCAGTTGTTAAATTAGTTGAAATAGTATGCGAACATGGAAAAGAAGAGAGATTACCTGTTTCTCATACTTTCACTAATAAACATGGAGAATTTGTATTTGGTCCTTTATGTCCTAACAAAGTTTACGCTATTGATATATGGGTAAGTAAGGTAAAACATGTAAAAATATGTGCTAAATGCGAGCACGAAGGTGCTTGTTTAAAGGGCGAAGAAATTGAATGTTGCAAACCTTGTCATCACAAAGAAATTTACAATAAAGATTTAGAAGATGCAGCAGATAATTCAGAAGAATAATTTGTATTTTTATAGCAAAAGAGCGAGATCTTATTTTCTCGCTCTTATATCATACCTATTTTTCTTGCCCATTGTTTTCCTTTTTTAATCATTTTGTTTTTATTAATTTTATAATTTGATTCATTACACATCATGGCAATACCTGCTGAAACTATTCCTCCAACAACTACTCCTTTTAAAAATTTCATATTCATATTTAAGCGCCTCCTATTTTATTTTGATTTATTATTAGTATGGCTTTTTTCCCTTTTTTATATTCAGTTTTTTATATGAAACAATTTCATTTATTGCAATAATTAGTAAAAAAATCCCAAATATTTTTTTTAATATATTTGAATCCAAATTATTTGCTATATTGCTTCCTATAAGTGCTCCTATTACTCCATATATTGCTATTACAACTGCTGTTTTTATATCAATTATTTTTTGCTTATAATTTATTATTGTTGCTGCAATTGCTGTTGGTATAAAAAATATTAAATTTGTAGCTTGAGCCACATGTTGCTCCACATTCAAGAATAATGTAAGAATTAGTATAAGAATAGTTCCTCCTCCCATTCCCATACCACTTACAGTTCCGGAAATAAATCCTATCAATATCCTTATCATATGTTTTCTCCTACTTAGAAAAAGATTAGTCTAATTGATGAATATAATAAAAACACTATAAAAATTAATTTTAAAATTTTATCTGATAATTTTGTCAATAGTTTTGCTCCTATTATTCCTCCTACAATTCCACCTATTGCACAGTATACGGCTGTTTCCCATTCAATATAGTCTGCTCTAAAATAGGCCACGCTACTTGCTATTACCATTGGAAGTATAGCAACTATTGCTGTAGCTCTAGATTTTTCTTCACTTAATTTCAATAAATATATAAAAGCTGGAACTAATATCATCCCACCACCTGCAGCGAAAAGTCCGACTTATTATTCCAGCTAGAACTCCTATTATCATCTTCTTAAACATCATATTAATAGGTTTTCTATTTTTTTATTTTTTATTCAATTATTCTACTGTATCATCTTTTATATAATATTTAGTTCCTAACATTTTATCCGGTAGATATTGTTGTTCTACAACATGCCCTGGAAAATCATGTGGATATAAATACCCTTGTCCATATCCTAGTTTTTCCATACCTTCTGCTGGTGCGTTTCTAATGTGCATTGGAATTTCTCCCGTATCTTTATTTTGTACATCCTCTAGTGCTCTATTTATTCCTAAATATGCAGCATTTGATTTTTTTGATGTTGCAACATATACTGCTGCTTCAGACAAAATTATCCTCGCTTCTGGCATTCCAATTGCATGTACTGCTTGCATTGCTGCATTTGCAACTACCAGAGCATTTGGATTTGCCATTCCAACATCTTCCGCTGCTGCAATTACAATCCTTCTTGCAAGAAATACTGGGTCTTCACCACCGTTTATGGCTCTTGCTAAATAAAATATTGCAGCATCTGGATCACTACCCCTCATGGATTTTATGAAAGCACTTATATTATCATAATGACTATCACCATTCTTATCGAATATTGCTTTTCTGCTTTGAACACTATCTGCAGCTATTTCATCAGTAATATGTATAAATCCATCTGATCCCATTTCTGTTGTAAGTACTGCTACTTCTAATCCATTAAGTGCTGTTCTTACATCTCCATTAGATACATCTGCTATTTTCATTAATGTTTCATCTTCTATTTTTATATCATAATTTCCTAATCCTTCTTTTTTCTTAAGTGATAGTTTTAATATTTTAAATATATCTTTTTTAGTAAGAGGATTTAACTTAAATACCATTGAACGAGATATTAATGCTTTATTAACTTCAAAATAAGGATTTTCTGTTGTTGCTCCTATTAGAATTATTGTTCCATCTTCTACGAATGGAAGTAGAGCATCTTGTTGTAGTTTATTAAACCTATGTATTTCATCTATGAATAGAATGCTCTTCCCTGATGGATTAAGCATCATATTTTTGGTTTCTTCTACAATTCGTTTTATTTCTGCTACCCCTGAAGTTACAGCATTTATTTTGTAAAATTTATACTTCGTGGTTTCACTTATTACTCTAGCTAATGATGTTTTTCCACATCCTGGAGGTCCAAATAGTATGATACTAGATAATCTATCTGCTTTTATAGTTCTATATAGTATTTTATCTTTACCTAAAATATGTTCTTGACCTACGTATTCATCTAGGCTTACTGGTCTCATTCTATAGGCTAATGGTTTATCTAATTCCATTTAAAGAATCACCTTCCTAAATTTATTAATGCTGTTCTTATTATATCTTCTACTGTCATAGAATTTGTATCTATTTTTCCTAATACTTTTTCAATTTCAGAATTTGTATAACCTAATACTTTTAGTGCTTGAACAGCTTCACTTGACTTATTATCATCTTTTATTGCAACTATAATCTCTTCATTATCATTTGAAATGCTTTCTTCTGTTTTTAGTTTATCCTTCAATTCCAAAACTATTCTCTGTGCTGTTTTATTCCCAATTCCTGGTATTTTTGTTAGCGATTTTATATCATTTGAGATTATAGCAAGTGCAAAGCTTGATGGTGTGATACTTGATAACATAGTAATAGCAGATTTTGCTCCTACACCACTTACAGATATTAAAAGTTCAAACATTCTTAACTCTTCACTTGTTATGAATCCATATAAACTTATATCATCTTCTTTTACTTGCATATATGTATGTATTTTTACTTCTTCATTTTCATTTAGTTTACTTATAGAAGATGTCGACATAAATATTTTAAATCCTATTCCTCCAACTTCTACTATTATATAGTTTACTAGTTTTGATACTAATTTTCCTTTTATATATGAAAACATTATTGTCTCCCTTCTTTATAATGCAAACAAATTTTCTTTTTTTGAATTATATCACAATATTATTCTTTTGCAACATCTTTTTTAAAACCTAATTATTTTATTATATATTTTCATTGCATAATTGTCCGTCATACCTGAAATATAATAGATTGCAGCTTTATAATAATCCCTTTCATTATTAACATCAAATACTATTTGATTTATATTTTTACTGTTTCTTTCTAAATTCCAGTAATTTTTAATCCAATCGTTAAAATCATTTACTAAATCTGGACAAATTTTTAACATCTTTTTTCTATCTTTATAACTTTCTTTAAGTACATCATATATTTTGTTTAATACTAATTCAAAATACATTGTTGAATTTTTTAATTTATCTGATAAATAAATATTTTTATAATTAAATTTTTTTAGTTCATTCATTTTTCTAAACATATCTTTTGAAAAGCATAGACCTGTTACAGTTGAAGAGTTTTGACATAAATCATATATTAATTCATTAACAATTATTGTATTATTTATTTTTTCACTATCATCTAAACCTAATAATTCATATAATTGTTCTTGTTTTTCATCCAGGATTCCAATAGCAACTGCATCTGCGATATCTCTTCCTAAGTACGATATTTTATCTGCAATTTTTACTACACAGCCTTCCCAAGTATATGGTGCATATTGGTTTGTGTTCATATAATCTTTTAAATCAATACATTCTTCTCTAGGTTTTACCCCATTTTCATCCGTTTCTCCACAGTGAGAAATAATACCATCCCTTACTGCATATGTTAAATTTAAGTTTTGCAATTGCCCTTTTGGATTTTCTAAAAGCTCTATTTTATCTACAAATTCTAATCCATTTCTTTCATGCCAAAAGTTTTCTCCTATATCTCTTTTACAGATATTTGCTAGTATTTTTTCTCCTTGATGTCCAAATGGACTATGTCCTATATCGTGTGCTGTTGCAATAGCTTTAGTAAGCTCTGTATTTAGACCTAAGTATTTTGCTATTGTATAACTAATTGATTCTACTAAGGCAATATGTTCTATCCTTGTACATATATGATCATTCTCTGGCGAGAAAAATACTTGTGTTTTATGCTTTAATCTTCTATATCCTTGACTATGTATAATTCTAGTATAATCTCTTTCGAATTCAGTTCTCATATCGTTATTTCTTTTATATAAAGGATTATCTCTTTTTATCATATTTTTCCATTTTGGATTTTCTTCTATAGCAGATACATATTTAAATTCTCCTTGCATATTATACCTCCTTATATAAGCCTCTAGCTAATATATATCATTTAAAATGTTTTTTTACAAGTTACTTAATTTATGATTTTTCATATATTGTATTATGGAGGTATTTTTATGTCTATAGTATCTACAAATGTTAATTATACTTTTAATGTTTTTAATAGTAATTTAAAAAATCTTTTGAGAACTTTTAATTTTTTACAGGTCTTTACTATTGGTTATAGTGTCTTGGGAAATCCAATCCAATGTGTAAAATTAGGTATTGGTAAAAAACAAGTTTTTTATTCTGCATCCTATCATGCAAATGAATGGATAACTAGTGTTGTGCTTATGAAATTTATTGAGGATTTTTGTAATAGTTATGTTTCTAATACCAATATATATAACTATTCTGCTAGAGATATTTTTAATAATTGCTCTATTTATCTAGTTCCTATGGTTAATCCAGATGGAGTAAATTTAGTTACAGGTTTATATCCTACTAATAGTCAGATATATTTATCTGCCAAAAATATTGCAAATAGATATCCTGATATACCTTTCCCA